>NZ_JADYVV010000051.1:0-66293 GCF_020194035.1 Bradyrhizobium sp. BRP56 | reverse complement strand
CCGCAGACCAACGGCCTCGTCGAACGCTTCAACCGGCGTATCGCCGAAGCCATTGGCCGCGAACAAAAGCGCGGCAGCGCCCGGCGGACCTTCATCGACCATGCCGATCGCGACGCCTTCATCGCCAAGTTCGTCCACGACTACAACCGGACTCGCCTCAAATGCCTCGGCTACCAGGCCCCGATCCAGGCCGTTGCTAAACTCACGGGACTGAACACGAAAGCAGGGACGACACTGACTGTGTGGCTCGACCGTTGAGTCATACGCCCGCATTCTCGTGACATCGTTTTGTCCGAGCTTGGCCGCCGCTATGGAGGGCGGTCGGATGGAAGCCGGTAGCGCCACGTTTCGCCGGCGAGAACCCCGCGCTGCCGATGCACAACGGAGGGCCATTCGGAGCGAACCACGCTGAGGACCGCAGCATCGGCGGACGGCTCTTCATCGGCCGCGAAATATGCGCGAAGCCTGCCTTCGCAGCGGAAGCCGAGGGCGGCGTAGAGATCAAGCATATGCCTCAGGCGCCAGTCAGATGCACCTCGGCCCGCTCGACCATGAACACCTCGAACGCATACCGCGTCATGAGATGTGCGACGTGACTGACGAGCACGGCCTCCTCCAGTCGTCCAATGCTCCAGATGGGAGCGAACGTAGCCCGCTTCTCGTGCCGGTCGATCGCGCCGAACCCGGACACGCCGAGCAGGTCTCCCGATCCAGCGGCCTCGATTGCGAACGCGGCCGCGGTGTCGACTTGGTCCCGTGCCGCCGCCGGGCGTGCGGTATGCGGCCGGTCAGATGTGCCGCGATCGAGCCGCCGCAGCATCGCTGCCTCGCGAAGCTGCTGCGCGCGCGAAGACTCCGGGCCGGTGATCCTGGTCAACAGGATGCGGTCGGTGGCGAAGCTTGCATGGTTGCTCGACGGGTACATGCCCTATTGACGCACCCGATGAGCATGCCGTCAAATGACCGGAACACCAGTTCATATGCAAATTGGTCATGCTCCTGAATCCAAGACATGTTGACCTGTTTCGAGAGGTCGTGCGCCACAACGGAATCACCAAGGCCGCCTTGAGCCTTCGGGTAGGGCAGCCTTTCATCAGCCGCGCGATCGCACGTCTCGAGCGCGAGATCGGCTTTGCGTTGTTCGAACGCGGGCGAGGCGGCGTCACGCTGACGCCGGAAGGCGAGATATTCCTGCGCGAGGTCGAGAGAAACCAGGCCGGCCTTGAATATCTGGCGCGCGCCGCGCGCGGCATTCGCGAGCGCGGCAGCGGGACGCTCAGGATCGCATGTCTTCCGGCGTTCACCTATTCGTTGATGCCGCAGATCGTCAGCAGCTTCCTGAAGAAGAATCCCGACATCGTCGTATCGGTGGCCGTCCACAGCCCCGAGCGCGTCTGGAGTCTGGTGGCCTCGGGACAATGCGACGTCGGGCTGGCGCGGCCGCAGGCGGGGTTTGCCGCGGTCGACGACGAGCTCCTCATGACAACGGAGGCGGTCTGCGTCCTGCCCCGCCAGCACCGGTTGCGCTCGAAGCGATCGATCGCAGCGCAAGATCTGCGGGGAGAGCCCATGATCGCAGCTTCCCCGAGCGCACCGCATCGATCCCGCTTTGAGCGCATCCTCGATGAGGCCAAGGTCGAGATCAAGACGGTCGCGGAGATCCAGTACAGCATGCAGCGTTGTGCCCTGGTTGCGCAGGGCCTGGGTTTCTCGATCGTCGACCCGATCGTGGCCCGGGATTTTGCAAGCTCCAAAATTGTACTCAAGCCGTTCGTGCCACGGCTGGAGATCGCCACCATGTTGCTGCTTCCTTCGCAGCGGCCGCGAAGCCGTCTCGCACTTCAATTCTGCGATCTGCTGCGCGCCGAAACCGCTGATTACAGGAAGTCCGCGCGCGTGCAGGCTTGAGCAACAACCGCAGGGTTTTCTCTCGCGTTGCGCTCGGCATGATCTCGCGGGACGGCGCGAGCCGCCTGCGACGCGTCGCTTGCCCAGCGCGCTGTGCTCGCCGAAAAAATTAGACGGGCTCTTGTGACTTTCGTCATCTCGACGCTCATATGTGAATGCCGCAGCGTGCGCGCGCATGTACGCCTCGCGCGTGTTCGATTCGTACGGATGCATTCACGTCGCACGCGGTGGGTTGCCGCATGATTGGGCAAGAGCGCTCGCAATGCGGTCATGCGTGGGATTCTCGATATGTCATCTACCGTGCTTAGGTCGCGCCTTTGCAGCGACATGCGTTTCGTCCAGGCGCGGAGATCCAGAAAATTTTCCGAAGACTCTGCGATGATGCGTTGCCCGATCGCATCGCATGAACGCAATTTTGGATTTCTGCACGACGCGCGTTGCCGCCCCTCTGGTTCTCGCGCAGATTGTTCTCTAGATCAGTCAGGCCGATCCGTGACGGAGCATCCGAGCCGGACACGGCAATGACGCGACAATGATGAACGCCACGTGCGAGCACGACTGCCAAAGGAACCTGCGTCAACCCTATCGGGAGCGGCCGGCGTAAGCCGTCGATGTCCGAATCCCGAAATGCCTCTTCCTTGTCTTCCCCGAAATTCGCCGGTCTGTGCGCGGCCGGCGACGCAACCTTGGGAATGCGCCTCCGTTGAGCCAACGTTCGTCGTTCGCGCCAACGGGGCACGAAAGTTCATGCAAGAAGACGACAAGACGCCGGCACACGCAGCGCAGCTCCTGGAACACGTTCCCTTGCCGCGGGAGCCGCGGAACATCAGGGACCTAACCCCCGCGCCGCCGCGGCTGTTCTCGACACGACACTATCCGCCCTCGGAGCAGTTCGAGGTCTGGAAAACGCGGATGGCTTCGCTGGTCGACGTTACGCCACCGGAAGGTCATAGCCCTGCGCACGGGTTCCTGGTGGAGTACCTGACCTGCAACATGGCCGATGTCGTCTTCACGTCGGGGCGATTCGCCGCGCAATTATTCGCCCGCGTCATCAGACCGTCGCATGGCGCGCCCGTCGATATCTGGTGGCTGTACCGGGTGCGCTCCGGCGAAGCCCGCTTCGAGACCGCCGAGCGGCGGATTCACGCCGGGCCGGGCGCCATGTTCCTGATCTCGCTCGACGAGGATTTCCGCGGCAGCATCACGGACTATGACGGCCTGGTGTTGGGCTTGCCGCGCCAGTCGTTCGCCGATGTGGCCGATCAGCTCGACGCTGTCTGCAATATTCTACTCGAAGGCAACCTGATCGAATTGTTGGCCGATTATCTCGACCGACTCGAAACGCGCATCACCCTGATGTCCGCGGAGGAGTTGAGGCAGGCGGGGCGGGCGACTGCGCAGATGATCGCCGCGTGCATCCAGCTCTCCTCGGATCGGCTGGAGCAGGCGCGCGGCGCGATCGAGTCGGTGCTGTTCGAGCGGGCGCGGCTTTATATAGAGTCGCATCTCGCCGACTTCGACCTGACGCCGGACCGCATCGCGCAGCAATTGCGGATCTCGCGTTCTGCCCTCTACCGTGCATTCGAGAGCGTCGGGGGCGTTGCCGGCTACATCCTACGCAAGCGGCTGCGCGCGGCGCATGCCGAACTCATCGCAGCCGCCGACCGGCAGGTGCAGGAGATCGCCTATCGCCACGGCTTCAAGCTGGCGTCGGATTTCACCCGCGCCTTCCGCCGCGAATTCGGCGTCAGCCCGCGCGAGATGCGCGAACGCATGCGCCGTCGATCAACCACCGGTTGAGATGCGTGCAAACAACTCATGGTGCATCGAGCAAATCCTTCAACTTGTGAGACGATCTGCGTGTTATTTGGACGGCCTGCTGAGTGACGTTGTCAAATATGTGTCTATCATTTTTGTTTATGACGACTCGGGGCAAATTGGTGGGGCAGTCGAGCGAGCGCTGGGTGGCAAGATGCGCTCGTTGAGTTCGACACATCATCGGCCAGGACCGGAAGGCGAGCGCACGTCGCGCGGTCTTCACATCTCCACATGCGCTCCCAAGGGACGCGCATGTCGGTACAGTCCGCGGCATGGCTCCCCCGACGTCTTTTCAAGATGTCACAAAGGGGACGCACCATGGCCATCGCACGCAATTCAACCGAATCGCTGACGCGTCAGGGCCGCGCCGGCTTCGTCCGGAACTG
The DNA here is from genome assembly GCF_020194035.1 of Bradyrhizobium sp. BRP56. Lineage (NCBI taxonomy): Bacteria > Pseudomonadati > Pseudomonadota > Alphaproteobacteria > Hyphomicrobiales > Nitrobacteraceae > Bradyrhizobium > Bradyrhizobium sp. BRP56. The sequence goes on along the minus strand of NZ_JADYVV010000051.1, from coordinate 62,181 downwards.
GGTCGCAGCCGGCGATGCGGGCAGCCGTTCGCTGCGGCGGCGGTTGCTGGCGGTGTTGCGGCTGGCGCACCGGGTTTTGGGTGTGAAGCGCGATCGGCTGGGACTTGGTGCGCTCGGCGGCGGCGGCGGGCGGGCGTCGGCCGTTGCCGTGACGCTTGGTGCATTTGCTGTCGTCGTGGTAACCGCCTCGGCCGCGAGCGCCGGAAGCGTACAGCTTGGTGGCGGAAGTGCGACCGGCACCGATTCCGTGGCGATCGACACCGGGTCGGTGGCAAGCGGGGTGCGCGCCATCGCAATAGGAAGTAACGCAACGTCAACCGGAAGCGATTCCATTGCCCAGGGCAGCAGCGCAAACGCGGGCGCCCAGAATGCCATCGCGATCGGCTTCGGGACGATCGCTTCACAGTTGAACTCCGTCTATCTCGGCTCGCGTACGGCTGCGGGAACCGGTGCCCTTGCCGTCAGCGCCATCGGCATTGGTACGGATGTGACAGCATCTCAGGCCGACGCGATTGCGATCGGACGTCAGTCGATCGGGTCGGCGCAGTACTCCGTGGCGCTCGGCCTGAACGCGCAGGCCACCGGCACCGGTGGTGCGGTGGCGATTGGCGGTGGCGCGATTTCGAACAATGTCAATTCGGTCGCGCTCGGCGTTCAAGCCAATGCCACTGGAGCAGGCTCGAGCGCCTTGGGCACCTTCGCCCAAGCCACGGGAGGAAATGCCACTGCGGTTGGCGTCGGCTCCACGGCCAGCGCCAACTATTCATGGGCCGGAGGGTATGGCTCCGTTGCCTCTGCGGACAGCGCGACCGCTCTTGGCAAGCAGGCGACCGCGTCGGGAATCAACTCATTCGCCGGAGGTAGCTCCACCAACGCGGCCGGAGATTTCTCCGTGGCCGTCGGCAACCAGGCGCAGGCGTTGAGCGCCGGGGGCTCGGTTGCAGTCGGATCGGGCGCCATCGTCAATGCTGCTGCGGCAGGTGGCATCGCGATCGGCAACAATGCCGCATCCAACGGCGTGAATTCGATCGCAACCGGTGTTGGGGCTAGTGCCGCCGGCACAAGTTCGTTGGCGATCGGCACTGCCTCAAATGCGAGTGCCGGCGCCAGCACTGCGATTGGCAACACGGCCGTCGCCAGCGGCCAAAACTCCTCCTCATTCGGGTCTGCAGCGCTCGCGACAGGAGACAATTCGCTCGCGGCCGGCGTCAGCGCCAGCGCCAGCGGAATCGCCAGTACCGCACTCAGCATCGGCGCCAATGCGTCGGCTACGAGCGCCATCGCCGTCGGCAACAATGCCGCGGCCAGTTCCATCAATTCGGCAGCCATCGGCTTCCAGGCCAGCGCGGCGGGAGCGTACTCAACTTCGGTTGGTGCCGGCTCTAGCGCCAGCGGCGCCCGGGCGTTTGCCGGTGGCCGTTCGGCTGTTGCTACAGGCGATGATTCGGTCGCCATTGGCGTGACGGCCAACGCGACAGCGCCAAGCGCGACCGCACTCGGAGCGGGCGCGTCGGCTCTCGCCCTAAATGCAGTCGCCGTCGGCACCGCCGCTACTGCGGACTCAGCCAACGCAGTCGCTATCGGCACCAGCGCGACCGCAACCGGCGGCCAGGCGGTTTCCATCGGTGCGAACAACGTCGCCTATGGCGATGGCGCCGTGGCGATCGGCGATCCCAGCTATGCCAGCGGCACCGGCGCCTTCACCGGCGGCGCGAACAACATCGCCAACAGTGACGGTACGGCGAGCGCCACCGCCGCCAACCAGGCCAACGGCGCCGTCGCGATCGGCAACAACAACAAGGCGATCGGGCAGGGCTCCGTGGCGCTCGGCAATGGCTCGACCGCCGGCGCCGCCGGTCTTGCGGGCAATATCGCATTGGGCAATGGCGCCACGGCGGCGGCAAGCTCCGGCGATGTCGCGCTCGGCTCCGGCAGCGTCACCGCTGCCGCTGTCAACACGCCGAACACGGTGATCAACGGCACTACCTACAGCTTCGCGGGTACCACGGCGACCTCGACCGTCAGCGTCGGCGCGCTCGGCGCCGAGCGCACCATCACCAATGTCGCGGCGGGCCGCATCAGCAACTCTTCGACCGACGCGATCAACGGCTCGCAGCTCTGGGCCACCAACCAGGCGGTCGATGGCCTCGCCACCACCGTCAACAACATCAACACCGGCGGCGGCATCAAGTATTTCCACGCCAATTCGACGCTGGCGGATTCTTCCGCCGCCGGCACCGACTCGGTTGCGATCGGCCCGGTGTCGACCGCGACCGGCAGCGGCTCGGTATCGATCGGCAACGGCGCCAACGCCGCAAATGCCAACGATATCGCGCTCGGCTCGGGCAGCCAGACCAGCACGGCGGTTCAAACCGCCAGCATTGTCATCGGCGGCAACACCTACAGCTTCGCCGGCACCACCCCGACCTCGACGGTCAGCGTCGGCTCGGTCGGCAACGAGCGCACCATCACCAATGTCGCGGCGGGGCGGGTCAGCAACGGTTCGACCGATGCGATCAACGGCTCGCAGCTGTTCGCCGCCACCTCGGCGATCGACAGCCTGTCGACCGTCGTCAGCAACGGCCTGACGCATTATTATGGCGTCAACGACGGCGGCACCCAGCAGGCCAACTACAACAACAACGGCGCGACCGGGACCAACTCGATGGCGGCCGGCGTTGCCGCCTCGGCAACTGCCACGAATTCCACCGCGCTCGGCTTCAACACCCAGGCATCGGTGGATGGCGGCGTCGCGATCGGCTCGGGGTCGATCTCGAACCGCGCGCTCGCGCCGGCTTCCGGCACGATCGGGGGCACCATCATCCCCTACAACACCACCGATCTCGCGCTGCTCGGCGCGGTGTCGGTCGGCAATGCGACGAGCTATCGGCAGATCACCAATGTTGCCGACGGCACCCAGGACAGCGACGCCGTCACCGTGCGGCAGCTGACCGGCGCACTGACGTCGTTCGCGACCACGACGACGAAATACTTCCACGCCAACTCGACGCTCGCCGACTCGCTTGCGGTCGGCAACAATTCGGTCGCGGTGGGCCCTGCGACCGTGGTCAATGGCGACAACGGCATCGGCATGGGCTTCGGTGCAACCGTGGCGCAGACCGCGCCCGGTGGCATCGCGATCGGCCAGAACTCGGTATCCAACTTTGCCGATTCGATCGCGTTTGGCACCACTGCGCAGGCCAGCGGCGTCCAGTCGGTGTCGATCGGCGCCGGATCCCAGACCACCAACCCGACCAGCGTTGCGCTCGGTCCGAACGCCAAGGCGACGGCGCAGGCCGGCGACGTCGCGCTCGGTGCCAATTCGACCACCTCCACTGTGGTCGCGACTTCGAGCACCTCGATCGGCGGCACCACCTACAACTTCGCCGGCACGACGCCGACCTCGACCGTCAGTGTCGGCAGCGCCGGTGCGGAGCGCACCATCACCAACGTGGCCGCAGGCCAGATCAACTCGACCTCGACCGACGCGATCAATGGCTCGCAGCTCTGGGCCACCAACACCTCGCTCGCCGCTCTCTACACCACGGTGAGCAACATCTCGACCGGCGGGGGCGGCGTGAAATATTTCCACGCCAATTCGACCGCGGCGGATTCCATCGCGACCGGCGCGGAGAGCGTTGCGATCGGACCGCAGTCGGTCGCGAGCGGCGCCAATGCGATCTCGATGGGCAACGGCTCGGCCGCATCGGCCGACAACTCGGTCGCGATCGGCGCCGGCGCCAAGGCGACGCAGGCCAACTCGCTGGCGCTCGGCGCCAACGCCACCACCACGGCCAATCTGAGCGACGCGGCCTATACGCCTGTGGTCGGCAAGAGTGTCGCAGGGGTTGCGACCGGCGAAGTGTCGGTCGGCTCATCCGGCGCCGAACGCCGCGTCACCAACGTTGCCGCCGGCTCGGCGGCGACCGATGCGGTCAATGTCAGCCAGCTCCAGGCGGTTGCGTCGAGCTCGATCCGCTACGACTCCGACGGTTCCGGCAACACCACCAACAAGCTGACGCTGAACAGCGGCAACGGCGCGCCAGTGACCATCAGCAACGTGGCGCCCGGCGTCCTCGGCACCGATGCGGTCAACGTCAATCAGCTCAACAGCGCGTTCCAGCAGCTCAACGGCCAGATCGGCGAAGTGCGGCAGGACGCCTGGCGGGCGGCCGCGATCGGCATGGCCGCCGCATCGCTGCGCTATGACGACCGGCCCGGCAAGGTGAGCGCCTCGGCGGGCGGCGGCGTCTGGCGCAGCCAGGGCGCGCTCGCCTTCGGCATCGGCTACACCAGCGAGAACGGCAAGCTGCGCACCAACGCGGCGGCAACCACCGCCGGCGGCGACTGGGGCGTCAGCGCCGGCGTGAGCCTGACGCTCAATTGACGCTGACGTCGACGAGGCGGCTGGCGTGTCTGGCTTTGGCGATCTGGCTCGGGGCGGCGGCGAACGCGGCCGTGCAGGGCGCGCCGCCTACCGCCTACGCCGTGAAGCCGTCCGACGTCGTGGTGCCGGAGGGCGAGACGCTCGGCGAGTTCAGGCGGATGATCCAGCCGTTCAAGAACTGGACCCTGATTTGCGACGAGAGTCTCAAATCGAAGCGCCGCGTCTGCAACGTCACGCAATCGATCGTCAACGCGCAGGGCGCGGTCGCCTTCAACTGGTCGCTGATCGCGACCGCCGACGGCAAACCGCTGATGGCGATGCGGATACCCGCGGCCGCCGGGGTCGGTGCGCAGATCGAGCTCGCGCTGGGCGACAGTCCGGACCGCATCGTCACGCAGACCGATCGCTGCGATGCCGGTTTCTGCTTCGCCACGGTCGCGATCGGCAACGTGCTGAGGCGGCACATCCGCGCGGCGACGCCGTGCCGCGTGTCCTATCAGCTGCCGCAAGGGCCGATCGTGCTGGAGGCGCCGCTGGACGGACTGTCCAGTGTGCTGGCGAAGCTGAAATGACACGACAGGCTGCATGCGGATCCGGAAGCCGGAGCGACGCATCGAAGTGCGGGACAGAGGATGAATACGCCGATGCGACTGAAGACCCCCATCCTGATTTTCACGGCGGTCGTCGTGGCGGCGCTCAGTGCGGCCGGCGTCGTGGGCTATGCCCAGCAGATGCAGCCGGCCCAGTCGCAGCCGATGCCGCTGCAGTCGGCGCCGCCCGCGCCGGCCAAAAAGCCCGCCGCCGCCGCGAAGCCGCAGCCGCACAAGCAGCGTCCGCAGGAGGCGCCGACGCCGCCGTCTGCCGCGGCATCCGTTCCGCCGCAGCAGGCGGGCCAGCAACCGACCGTGTTCGACGAGCACGCGCGGCAGGGCAACATCGTGACCTGCGCCAATCTGTTCGGGACGCTCGGCCGCGGCCTCGCGATGAACTCCAGCTACACCGCGCAGTCGCAGTGGGACGCCAAGGCCGGCAATTCGCATTCGGTGCAGTCGCTGGTCGCGCTCGCACCTAACCAGGCCAGCCAAGCCACCTCCGCCGCCAATCAGCAGGCCGCCGGTATCGTGTTTGCCGCGCCGGTTGGATCGTCCTGCGAAGGCAATCTGGTGCGGGTGACGCCGCGGACGGAGAGCTGTTCGACGGTTGCCGCCGAACTCGCCAAGCTCAACGGACAGACCGGCACGCTCGGTGATCTCGCGACGATGGCGCTGCCCAACGGCGCGCAGGTGGTGCTGATTCCGTTAGGCAACGCCTGCGTCGCGGTGACCGCGCTGCGGGTCGCCGGGTAGCGCTGCCGCTCAACCCGTTCGACCCTTGCCAGCGCCGGTCAGCCCGGCTGGCCGCGCCGCGTCGGTCTGGCCGATCTCACCAATGACGCCAGCGATGATGCCAGCGCGGATAGCCGCCGCGATAGTAGGCGTATGCCGGCCGCACCACGTGGCGATAGCGATAGCCGTAATAGGCCGGCCGGTATCCGCTATAATATGTCGTGGTGTAACCGCCGCCCCAACGATACGGCGCAGCGTAATAGCCGTCATCATAGGCATAGCCGCCGTACCCGTAATAGGCGGGCGAATAGCCGTAACCGTAGCCGTAGCCGGGGTAGCCGTAACCATAGGAATAGCCGGGATAGCCGTAGGCTGACGAGGCGAGGCCGCCGACGACTGCGCCGGCAATCAATCCGCCTGCGAGCGCGGCACCCCACCCGCCGTGTCCCCACCGTGCTTCGGCGGGCGCCGGGGCTGCGATGGCGCTCACCCCAAGCGCACCGACGGTTGCAAGAACAAGGCCTGTCTTCCTCATGGGATCCTCCTCGATGATAGTTGCCCAGCCGGTCAACGGGGCAGGGGGGCATTGGTTGCGAATGGCCGCGCGCCTGCAATGAACCTGGGCCTGCAACAAGCCTGGCGGCGAGGTGGGCGCAGTGGTGCCGCCGTTGACGGTGAAGCAAATGTTCAAGGCCGAACGGAACCTGTTCCGATCCTCCGCCGGTCGCGGATGACGATCCGCGTGAACGCGCTGACCATCGACGTGACGGCGAACCCACGCTTCATTTCAAAACGGAAAAGCGCGGCCATCGGTTCCTGCAGGTTGATCGCTCGGCAGTTCCGTTGGTGCGAAATGTCGCGTCGCGCCGGCGTCTAGGAACGGTGCGGGCGGCGACGCTGTTTCCTCACAAGGCAGGTTCACCGGTGAGTCGCGCGCGCCGCTGCGTCGTGTCGCTTCGCCGGCTTTGTTGGAACGCGGCCACGGCGCGGAGCGCGCCAGCCATTTGGCGCCGGCTTCGCAATCCGGCCAGCCGCTAAACTGCAGGAGGAATCGGTAATGCAGAGCAAGATGATGAAGAGCAAATTTCTGCTGACGACGGCCGTGCTGTTGGCCGGCGTCAGTCTCGCTTCGGCGCAGGGCATGCGCGAGGGCGGCGGCGGTAGCGAACACGGCCGCTCCGCAGGCTCGTCGGCTGGTAGTTCCGGCGGCGCAGTGCATGGCAGTCCCGGGGCATCGCGAAGCGAAGGCATGACGGTCGGTCGCGGCCAGGGTGGCGCACGAGAAAGCCAGGGCGCACGCGAGAGCGGTCGGGCTGAAGGTCAGACGGGCCGCGGTGCCGCCGAGCGCAGCCAGACCACCGGCCAGGCCCGCGAGAGCGGCCGCGCCGAGCAGGGTCAGCGCAGCCAGAGCAAGCAAGACCAGGGTAAGCAAGAGCAGACCATCGGCCAGAGCCGAAACCAGCGCGAGCAGATGGGGCGATCTGAATCCCGCGAACGCGGCAGCGCCACGACGCGGCAAAGCCAGCAGCAGCAGGAGAATCGCGCCAACACCGCGAACCGCGGCCAGGGCACCACGACCGGTCAGGGCACGGCCCAGGACAAGGCTCAAGGCAAGACTCAAGGCAAGGCAGACACGACGACCGGCCAGAGCACGACCACGGGTCAGGCAAAGGGCGCGAACACGACCACCGGTCAGGGCACATCGGCAGCACCGAATACGCGAGCCGGCCAGACCACGGGCGCGGCCGCTCCGCAGTCCGGTACGACGCAAGACCGGATGAACTCCGGACAGACCACCGGTCAGGCTCAGGGACAAGCCGGGACAACTGCTCAGACCCAGGCGCAGTCGAACGCCACGGTCCAGACCGAGGCCGGGCGCACCGTGACCGCGCAGCAGCAGAGCACGATCCAGCGCTCGGTGCTGTCGGCGCGTAACGCACCGCGCGTCAATGTCAGTACGATCAACTTCGCGGTCAATCCGGGCGTGGTGGTGCCGCGGAGGTTCAACGCGGTGTCGGTTGCCGCCTTCCCGGCGCTGATCGATGCGTTCCCGTATTATCGCGACGATAGTTTCTTCGTCGTCGAGGATGAAGTCGTGTTCCTCGATCGCGAGCGCCGCGTCGTCGACGTGGTCCCGGTCGGACCGCGGACGCGCTTCAGCCATCGCGGCGGCGGCGGTGGTGGCGGCAGCGTTGCGATGATGGACCTGAACCCGCAGCAGATCCGCGAGGTGCAGCAGGTGCTGATCGACCGCGGCCTGCTGGTCGGCGAGGCTGACGGCGTATTGGGATCGCGGACCCGCGAGGCGCTGATCACCTTCCAGCGTCAGGAGGGCATCACGACCAGCGGCAGCGTCGACACGCGCACGGTGACCGCACTCGGCCTGTCCGACAGAATCGGTCAGGGCGCGGGCGCATCGTCGACGGTCGGCCAGAGCCGCACCCAGCAGAACACGACTGGACAGACGACCGGTCAGACCAACGCGCCGCAGAACCAGTCGACCGGCCAGACCGGCACTCAGCAGCCTGCCCAGCAGAACATGACCGGGCAGACCACGGGTCAGGCGAACTCGCCGCAGAACCAGTCGACAACCGGCCAGAGCGGAAATCAGCCGTCCGCTCAGCCGCAGGCTCCGCAGCAGAACACGACGGGCCAGGCTGCACCGCAGAACCAGTCGACCGTCGGTCAGGGCAGCGGCAACCAGCCAAATGCCGGCCGGGACACGCAGTCCAGCCAGCCCAACCAGAACAACAATCCGCCGTCGTCAGGCTCAGGCCAGAGCCCGCAGTCGCCGGCGCAAAACTCCGATCGGAAATAGGATCTCTGTGCAGGAGCCCCGCTGCAGAGCGGGGCTCTTTTTTTGCGATCTTGCGATCAGTCTTTTAGTTCGGACTTCGGCACCAGGCCGAACCGGCCGTGCAATCCGCGCCAGAGGCCAGCGCACAGAACGCTCAGAAGCTTGCGCATCGAACTCCCCTCGACATCAGCCATCGTGCGATCCTGCTGATGCCGGTCGCGAAAGGACAGAACCAATTCTGAGCAGGTCTGCGCAATCTTTAAGCAAGACACTGTCGTGGCCGCGCCGCGCGCGCGGAAAAATCTCATGAGATTCAATTGCCGGCCCGCTGGCACGCCTCGTGCATCAATGGCGTCGAGTTGGCCGCTAGGGTTCCGATCTTGCGAAGCAAGGTGCTGGTCCGAGAGCAGCCGCTTGCGGGGGAGACATCCCCGCAGGTGCACGGCGGGATAAAAGCCCGGGAGACCTCGTCAGCCAAGGGATTGGCGGAGCGATGGTCTTTTCGCCAGTCCCTTTTTGTGAAATTTCGCAAGAGGGATCGGCAATGAACAAATTCGTTTTCTTCCTTCGCTCTGTTGTCATCGGCTGCGCGGTCGTGCTGGCGGCTGCGCCTGCGGCCGACGCCGCGCCGAAGAATAGCTTCAAGGTCGCCTGGTCGATCTATGTCGGGTGGATGCCGTGGGGCTATGCGGCTGACACCGGCATCGTCAAGAAATGGGCCGACAAATACGGCATCGCGATCGAGGTCAAGCAGTTCAACGACTACGTCGAATCGATCAACCAATACACCGCCGGCGGCTATGACGCCGTCACCATCACCAACATGGACGCACTCTCGATTCCGGCAGCCGGCGGCGTCGACACCACCGCGGTCGTGATGGGCGATTTCTCCAACGGCAACGACGCGGTGATCCTGAAGAACAAGAGCGATCTCGCCGCGATCAAGGGTCAGACGGTCAACCTGGTCGAGTTCTCGGTGTCGCATTATCTGCTGGCGCGCGCGCTCGAGACCAGCAAGCTGAGCGAGAAGGACGTCAAGGTCATCAACACCTCCGACGCCGATATCGCGGCCGCCTACAAGACGCCTGACGTCAGCGCGGTGGTGACCTGGAATCCGATCGTGACCGAAATCCTCGGCTCGCCCGATGCGAAGAAGGTGTTCGATTCCTCGCAGATTCCCGGCGAGATCATGGACCTGATGGTGGTGAACACCGCAGTCGCCAAGGACAATCCGGATTTCGCCAAGGCGCTGGTCGGCATCTGGTACGAGACGCTGTCCAAAATGACGGCGAACAATGCCGCGGCGAAGGCCGCCAAGGAGGCGATGGCCAAGGCTTCCGGCACCGACCTCGCCGGCTTCGACAGCCAGCTCTCGACCACAAAACTGTTCGACAAGGCGACCGATGCCGAAGCCTTCACGCGCAGCCAGACCGTTGGCGTGACCATGGATCGCGTGCGCAAGTTCCTGTTCGAGAAGGACCTGCTCGGCAAGGGCGCGAAGTCGGCCGACGCGGTCGGCATCGAGCTCGCCGACAAGTCAGTGCTCGGCGACAAGTCGAACGTCAAGCTGCGCTTCGACCCGACCTACATGGACGAGGCCGCCAAGGGCAAGCTCTGACGCCAAGCTCTGACGCGCAGCGCGTCGCCCCAAGCAGGAGCTGACCATGCGACTTGTGAACATACGGCCGGGACGGCAGACGCGGTTCTATCTGCTCGCGCTGCCGTTCCTATTGGTCGCAATCGCCTACTTCGCCGGCTCCAGCGCGCGGCTCGCGCAGAACCCGAACGACAAGCTGTTGCCGGCGCTGCCGAGCATGGTGCAGGCCGTCAAGCAGATGGCGTTCGAGGTCGACCCGCGCACCGGCGGCTATTTGATGGCCTCCGACACCGTCGCCAGCCTGGGGCGGTTGGGCTCGGCGCTGGCGATCTCGACGGTGGCTGCGCTGGTGCTCGGGATCGTGATCGGGCTGTTGCCGGGCGCCAATGCCCTGCTCGGGCCGTTCGTGTCTGTCACCTCGATGGTGCCGCCGCTGGCGCTGTTGCCGATCCTGTTCATCGTGATGGGGCTCGGGGAGAATTCCAAGATCGCGCTGATCGTGATCGGGACGCTGCCTTGCATGATCCGCGATCTCGCCATGAAGGTGCAGGAGCTGCCGCGCGAGCAGATCGTCAAGGCGCAGACGCTCGGCGCCTCGACTTGGCAGATCGCGCTGCGCGTCGCGATGCCGCAAACCCTGCCGCGGTTGATCGACGTGCTGCGCCTGCAGCTTGGGCCGGCGTGGCTGTTCCTGATCGCAGCGGAGGCGATCGCCTCCGATTCCGGGCTCGGCTACCGGATCTTCCTGGTGCGCCGCTATCTCGCGATGGACGTCATCATCCCCTACGTCGCCTGGATCACGCTCCTGGCGTTCCTGATCGATGTCGGCCTGCGCGTCATGCAGCGAAGGTTGTTTCCGTGGTTTGCCTCAGTGAGGGCGGAATGAGCGCGATCCGTTTCGACGACGTCTGGAAGGAGTATGGCGACCACATCGTGCTCGAGCGCATCACGATGGAGGTCGAGCCGCGCGCCTTCATTGCGCTGGTCGGCCCGTCCGGCTGCGGCAAGACCACGCTGCTGCGTATGCTGCTCGGCGAGGAGCAGCCGACCCGCGGCCAGATCCTGGTCGACGGCAAGCCGTTGCCTGGCGAGCCGGACGCCGACCGCGGCGTGGTGTTCCAGCGCTACTCGGTGTTTCCGCATCTGACGGTCTTGCAGAACGTCATGCTCGGGCGCGAACTGCGCGACGCCAAATTCACCGGCCGGCTGTTCGGCGCGGCGCGGCGCGCCGCCGCCGACGAAGCGATGAAGCTGCTCGCGGAGGTCGGGCTCGCCGGCCAGGAGGGCAAATATCCGTCCGCTTTGTCGGGCGGCATGCAGCAGCGGCTCGCGCTGGCGCAGGCGATCATGCGCGGCCCGAAGATCCTGCTGCTCGACGAGCCATTCGGCGCGCTAGATCCCGGTATCCGCGCCGACATCCATCTCTTGATGAAGCGGCTCTGGAACGAGACCCATCTGACGGTCGTGATGGTGACGCATGATCTCAGCGAAGCCTTCGGACTCGCGACGCGCGTGATCGCGCTGGAGCGGCAGCGCAACCGGCCCGAGGAGCGTGACCGCTACGGCGCCACGGTGTCGCGCGACCTCGAGATATTCCCACGCCGCAGTGCGGAGCTGCGGTCGTCAGTTCGACCAGCTCCGATCGGGACGACCCGGTCAGGCAAGGAGCATCAGCCGGGACGGCCCGGTGCTCTCGTCTTGAAGGAGCAACCATGATCCTCACAGAGGAACAGAAGGCCGAGATCGCGGCGCATACCCGGCGGTATAACGAGCTGAAGGCGGCGGGGCAGGAGCACGCGCCGCGGGCACTGCCGGCGCCGACTGCGCGCGACGCCGCGCCGATCGACGCCGACACGGTCATGCACCGTGAGACGATCCCCTCCGGCTGGTACTGGACCACGCGGCTGAACCGGGGCGACACCCTGCGCATCGTCAACACGTCGGGGACGTCGATCGTCAGCCTGCTCGCCTGGAACAGTGCCGACACCACCGAGCGGCTCAACCACGCCGACACCATCAAGGTGCAGTGGGCGGCGCGGCTGCAGAAGGGACGGGTGCTGCTGTCCGACATGGGGCGCGCGCTGCTCGGCATCACCGAGGACAGCAGCGGCGCGCATGATGCCGTGGTCGGCGGCTCGACCGCGGCGACCAACCTGGCCAGATACGGCGAGGGCAATTTCCGCAACACGCGCGACAACTTCGTTCTCGCCGCGGCCAAGCTTGGGCTGGATCGCCGCGACGTCCATCCCTGCGTCAGCTTCTTCGCACCGGTCGCGATCGACGCCGACGGCAAGTTTGTCTGGTCGGAGCAGCGGCGGCAGCAGGGCGATTTCGTCGATCTGCGCGCGGAAATGGAGCTTCTGATCGCGCTGTCGAACTGCCCGCATCCGCTCGATCCCGCCAGAACCTATCCGCAGGCGAGCGTGGAGATCGTGCGCTACCGCGCGGCCGCGCCCGCGGCCGACGATCTGTGCCGGACCGCCACCGCGGAAGCGGTCCGCGCCTACGAGAACAATGCGCTGTATCTCGGCGAAGCCCTGGAAGGAGCCGTGCGATGACCATGCAATCTGTTCGCACCGCCGGCCGCATCGTTCTCGATGTCGAAATTCCCGCGCGCAAGCCGTGGTCAGCGATCATCCGCAAGGGGCAGACGCTGCGGATCACCGATAGCCATGGCCAGCAGGCGGTCGACACGCTGTTCTATTGCGCCAGTGATTTCGGCGAGCGCTACTCCGGCCAGGATACGCTGCGCGCGCAGGGCTCGGCCTATGTCGGGCTCGGCACCAGGATCATGTCCAACGAAGGCCGCGTGATGCTGCGCGTCACGGCCGACAGTTGCGGCCTGCACGACACCTCGGCGGGCGCCTGCTCCTGCGAGAGCAACACCGTGCGGTTCGGGCACCAGACCCGCTACCAGCACGCCTGCCGCGAGAATTTCGTGATCGAGGCCGCGAAATACGGCATGTCGAAGCGGGATATCGTGCCGAACCTGAACTTCTTCATGAACGTGCCGATCGATCCCGCCGGCAATTTCACCGTGGTCGATGGCGTCTCCAAGCCGGGCGACGCCATCGAGCTGGTCGCCGAGATGGACGTGCTGTGCCTGATCTCGAACTGTCCGCAGATCAACAACCCCTGCAACGGATTCTTTCCGACGCCGGTTCAGGTGACGATCTTCGACGTCGCGATCGTCGAGCCGGAGGCGTGAGGCATGTTCAGCAAGGTCCTGATTGCCAACCGCGGCGAGATCGCCGGGCGGATCGGCAGAACATTGCGCCGCATGGGCATCTCTTCGGTCGCGGTCTATTCCGACGCCGACCGCTTCACGCGGCCGGTGCTCGACGCCGACGAGGCGGTGCGGATCGGTCCGGCGCCTGCCGCGGAGAGCTACCTCAATGTCGATGCGATCATGGCGGCGTGCCTTGCCACCGGCGCGCAGGCGGTGCACCCCGGTTACGGCTTCCTGTCAGAGAACCGCCGTTTCGCCGAACGGCTCGCCGAGCACGGCATCAAGTTCATCGGGCCGCGGCCTGAGCATCTCGACGCCTTCGGCCTCAAGCACAAGGCACGCGAGATCGCCGAGCGCAGCGGCGTGCCATTGTTGCCGGGCTCCGGTCTACTGGAGACCCTCGACGAGGCGGTGCAACAGGCTGAAGCGATAGGCTTCCCGGTGATGCTGAAGTCCACGGCGGGCGGCGGCGGCATCGGGATGCAGCTGTGCCACGACATGGCGACGCTGCGCGAACGCTTCGAATCGGTGCAGCGGACGGCGCGGGCAAGCTTCGGCGACGCCCGGGTCTATCTCGAGCGGTTCGTTGCGCGCGCGCGGCATATCGAGGTGCAGATCTTCGGCAATGGCAAGGGCGACGTGGTCGCGCTCGGCGAGCGCGATTGCTCGCTGCAGCGGCGCAACCAGAAGGTCTTTGAGGAGACGCCCGCGCCGGGGCTGTCGGCCGACATCCGCCGGCAGCTGCACGCGGCCGCGGTGTCGCTCGGCAAGGCCGTGTCGTACGAGTCCGCCGGCACCGTGGAGTTCATCTACGACGTCGAGCGCGACGATTTCTATTTCCTCGAGGTGAACACCCGCCTGCAGGTCGAGCATCCCGTCACCGAGCAGGTCACCGGCGTCGACCTCGTCGAATGGATGATCCGGCAGGCGGCCGGCGAGGATGTGCTCGGCCAGGCGGGCGCGCTTGCACCAAAGGGCGCGGCGATCGAGGTGCGGCTCTATGCCGAGAACCCGGGTGCCGGCTTCCGACCGAGCGCGGGCCGGCTGACGCGGGTCAGCTTTTCGCCGGATGCGCGAATCGACGGCTGGATCGAGACCGGCACCGAAGTGTCGCCGTTCTACGATCCGATGCTGGCCAAGATCATCGTTTCAGCCGAGACGCGCGAGGCCGCGATCGCGCGGCTTTCGAAGGCGTTGGACGATACGGTCGTCGCCGGCATCGAGACCAATCTGGACTATCTGCGTGCGATCGCGGCGTCCGACGTGTTCCGCAGCGGGCAAGTGGCGACCAGTGTGCTTGGCGAATTCGGCTATCGCCCGCGCACCCTCGACGTGGTCGCGCCGGGGGCGCAAAGCGGAGTGCAGGAATTGCCCGGCCGGCTGCATCTCTGGCATGTCGGCGTACCGCCGAGCGGCCCCATGGACGAACGCTCGTTTCGCCTCGCCAATCGCGTGGTCGGCAATCCGGAGACGACGACCGCACTGGAGCTGACGGTCAACGGGCCGACCTTGCGCTTCAACACCGATGCGATCGTCGCTCTGTCTGGCGCGCAGATGAAGGCATCGCTCGACGGCGCTGATGTCGCCTACGATGAACCGCTCGCGATACGCGCCAGCCAGACGCTTGCCATCGGCAGCATCAAGGGCCCGGGCCAGCGCACATACCTCGCCGTGCGCGGCGGCATCGACGTGCCCGAAATTCTCGGGTCGCGTGCCGTGTTTGCGCTCGGCGCGTTCGGCGGCCATGCGACGGGATCGCTGAAGGCCGGCGACGTCTTGCATATCGGTGCCGGGCCATCGGGCCCTGCGGCGCCGCGGCGCGCCGCGGAGGACGAGCGGCCGCAGCTCACATCGGCCTGGCAGGTCGGCGTCGTCTATGGCCCGCACGGCGCGCCGGATTTCTTCCTCGACGAGGATATCGAGACGCTGTTCGCGGCGAGCTATGAGGTGCATTTCAACAGCGCCCGCACCGGCGTGCGGCTGATCGGGCCGAAGCCGCGCTGGGCCCGCGCCGACGGCGGCGAGGCCGGGCTGCATCCGTCGAACATCCATGACAACGCCTATGCGGCCGGCTCGATCGACTTCACCGGCGACATGCCGATCATTCTCGGGCCCGACGGACCAAGCCTCGGCGGCTTCGTCTGTCCGGCCGTTGTCGCCCGCGACGAACTCTGGAAGGTCGGCCAGCTCCGGCCCGGCGACACGGTCCGCTTCGTGCCGGTTAAACGCGACGATCCGGTTGCCGGCCCCACGGTGCTGCGCGCGCCCGAGCTCGGATCGGCGATCATCGGTCGGAATGACGACGGCCCGATTCCGGTGGTCTACCGCCGCGCCGGCGACGACAATCTGCTGGTCGAATATGGTCCGATGGAGCTCGACATCGCGCTGCGGCTGCGCGTGCATGTGCTGGCGCAGGCGCTGGAAGAGGCGAAGCTCAGTGGCCTGATCGATCTGACGCCCGGCATCCGCTCGCTGCAGATCCATTATGACGGCACCGCGTTGTCGCGAACGAAGCTGCTCGACGTGCTCAAGCGGATCGAGCGCGAATTGCCGCCGGTCGACGCGATGCGCGTGCCGAGCCGCACCGTGCATCTGCCGCTGTCGTGGCGCGATCCGGAGGCCGAGCTTGCGATGCGCAAATATCAGGAGCTGGTCCGCGCGGATGCGCCATGGTGTCCGTCGAATGTCGAGTTCATCCGGCGCATCAATGGGCTTGCAAGCGAGGACGATGTCCGCCGCATCGTGTTCGACGCGGATTATTTCGTGCTCGGCCTCGGCGACGTCTATCTCGGCGCGCCGGTGGCGACGCCGCTCGACCCGCGGCATCGGCTGGTGACCACGAAGTACAACCCGGCGCGGACCTGGACGCCGGAAAACGCGGTCGGCATCGGCGGCGCCTATATGTGCATCTACGGCATGGAAGGGCCGGGCGGCTACCAGCTGTTCGGCCGCACTATCCAGGTCTGGAACACCTGGCGCACCACGCGGGTGTTCGAACCGGGCCATCCCTGGCTGCTGCGGTTCTTCGACAAGATCCGCTTCTTCCCGGTCGACGCCGATGAACTCCTCGACGCCCGCGCCGCGTTCCCGCACGGGCAGTATGACATCAGGATCGAAGAGGGCGAGTTCTCCTACGCCGACTATGCCAGGACACTGGCCGACGCGAAGCCGTCAATCGCCGCGTTCAAGGCAACGCAGCAGGCCGCGTTCGACGCCGAGCGCCAGCGCTGGCGCGAGATGAAGCTCGACGAGGCGCCGGCTGAAACGATCGATGCGGCAGCCGCCGCGACGGGGATTCCCGACGGTCAGATTGGCGCGTTCTCCGAAGTGCCCGGCAACATCTGGAAGGTGCTGGTCGAGGAAGGCGCCAAGGTCGCGGCCGGCGACGTGCTGGCCATCATCGAGTCCATGAAGATGGAGATCTCCGTGCACGCACCCGCGGCGGGCCGCATCGCCTCGGTGCCGGTGAAGCCCGGCCAGACGCTGCGCGCGGGCGACGTGGTGGCGTTGCTCCGGCCGGGCTAGCGCGGCTACAGCCGCGCTTAGTCCTTGGGATCGGCCGGTGGGACGAGCGGAGCGGGCGTCTCGACTTCTTTCTCCACCCGCTGCCGGCCTTGATGATCAATTGACGCGTTTTGCCTTAACATCCGATCGATCTTCATCCTCACGCGGCGTGCCGCCAGCAATCCAAGGACCGCCTGGACCGTTCC
This sequence comes from Bradyrhizobium sp. BRP56, assembly GCF_020194035.1. Taxonomy (NCBI): domain Bacteria; kingdom Pseudomonadati; phylum Pseudomonadota; class Alphaproteobacteria; order Hyphomicrobiales; family Nitrobacteraceae; genus Bradyrhizobium; species Bradyrhizobium sp. BRP56. The sequence continues at coordinate 45,136 of NZ_JADYVV010000051.1, read as the reverse complement.
CGAGTAGTTGCGATCGCCGATGGAGAACGAGTAACGCCAGGTGCCGGCGGTCTCGCCTTCAATGATCGTGTAATGAATTGAACGATGAATGCCGCTATGCCGGGCGGGTGTTTGTCCAACCACGACCTAGCTCATATGGCTGTTCGCTTCGGCGCCAATCGCCTGCCCCAGCGAATTTGCATGCTTGACCAAGCCCATGACGAGTTCGCCCCTGCGCGGGCCCATTGGAAGCTGACTGCCGTCGTTTCAAGGCAGAAATGGAGTGGCCGCGGAGCAATCGGCTAGACGATTTGCGTCCGTTGCGTCTTGTGATCCTGGGTCGTTAAATTGCGAGATGGTGTCAGACCGGATGCCGCGAACCCATGAGCTCGTTTGACCTAGGTCAAGATACGATCCCGGAAGCTCCCGACGTTGAGCCACGAACACAGTTCGGTGCCGAATGAAAGCCACCCCACGCGTTGCTAGCGCCTTGCCGTCGATACCGAGCTCTGCCGGGGGAATCGCGCGTCTCGCATGTGCCCGGCTGCGCGACGCGCAGGTTGATCCGGTCCCGATCGTGTCAGCTGCAGGCCTGGCAATCGACGACGTCGAGGACCGCAAGCGCCGCATCGATGCACGAGCGCAGGTCAGGCTGCTCGAACTCGCCGCAAGGGAATTGCAGGACGACTGCTTCGGACTCCATCTGGCTCAAGGCTTCGAGCTGGGCGAGATCGGGCTTCTGTACTACGTCATGGCTTCATCGGAGCATCTCGTTGACGCCTTGCAAATCGGCGGACGCTACTGCGCGATCAACAACGAGGGTGTGCGGTTGCGAAGCTCGCTGGATCGCGGCTTCGCCATCGGGTTCGAATATGTCAACATCGATCGGTCGTCGGATCGTCACCATGCGGAATTCTGGCTGGTTGCGCTGATCCGTATTTGCCGCGCACTGACTGACGGCAGGCTGGTCCCGAAGCAAATCAAGTTGAAGCACTCCAGACGAGAAACGCCGTCGGATGTGCGATCTCTTCTTGGATGCGAGATCGAATTTGCAGCGGACAGCGACGAGCTTTTGTTTCCGTCCCGGATCGGCGCGTTGCCTGTCGTGGGGGCCGATTTGCATCTCAACAGGATGTTGCTTCAATATGCCGACGAAGCGCTTCGTAACCGGGCACCGAGACGAAGCAGCGTGCAGTCACGCGTCGAAGGACACATCGCCCAGTTGCTACCGCACGGCAAAGCCAATGCCGAGGCGGTCGCGCGTCGTCTTGGCATGAGCCGGAGAACTCTCGCTCGAGCATTGTCGTCGGAGGGGGTGGACTTCTCAGACGTTCTCAAGGCGTTTCGAATTGCCCTTGCCCGCCATTACCTCGAAGATGAGGAGCTGCCGATTTCGAAGATCGCATGGTTGTTGGGCTACAGCGAGGTCTCTTCCTTCACACATGCGTTCGTCCGCTGGACCGGCCTCACGCCGAGGGCCTATCGCAGCTCGAATGGCGATCGGTGATGGGCTGACACCAGCTCTCAACTAGCTGGCACAGACTAGCAAGACCTGGCGGAGCGTCCTCCGCTAGGGCAGTCCCATGCAGTCGAACCTCCTGTCCCAGCTCGCGTGTCGCTGTCGCCGCGCTTCGGCCGTGGTTTTCGGTCCCATGACCGGGGACGACTGGCTATTCCTGGCTTCGATAATTTGTTTCCACAGTCTCTTGGTCGCGCTGGTCTGGGTCGTGTTCGCGAACTGACTGATGGCGCTGTTAAGCCGACTTTCGATTGCGTCGTCTATTCGCCGGCCGCCGCCTCAAACCTCGAGCCATTCCTCGCGAACGGCGGCATTGCTCTTGAGCTGGTCGGGGGTGCCTTCGAACACTACGCGGCCGTGGCCCATGATGTAGACCCGGTTGGAGATCTTCATCGCGATCGACAGCTTCTGCTCGACGAGGAGAATCGCAACGCCGGCCTTGGCGATCCGCGCGATCAGCTCACCGACCTGCTGCACGATCAGCGGTGCGAGGCCTTCGGTCGGCTCGTCGATCATCATCAATTCGGGGTCGCCGAGCAGCGTGCGGCAGGTGGTCAGCATCTGCTTCTCGCCGCCCGACAGCACGCCCGCCGGCGTGTCGGCGCGCGCGGCGAGGTTCGGGAACATGTCGAGCATCTCCTGCAGCCGCCACTTGCCGGGGCGGCGCGGGTCCTTGATGCCGAGGATCAGGTTCTGGCGAACCGTCAGGCTCGGGAAGATGTCGCGATGCTCGGGCACATAGCCGAGCCCAAGGCGCGCGATCTTGTGGCTCGGAAGACCTGAGATATCCTGGCCCTTGAAGCGGATGGTGCCCTGCGGCGGCACCTCGCCCATGATCGCCTTGACGGTGGTGGAGCGGCCGACGCCGTTGCGCCCGAGCAGGCTGACGACCTCGCCGGCCGCGATGTCGAGATCGACGCCCTGCAGGATGTGGCTCTTGCCGTAATAGGCGTGAAGATTCCTGACCTCGAGCATCAGTCGACCTCCTCGCCGAGATAGGCTTCCTTGACCTTCGGATTGCCGCGGATCTCCTCCGGCGTGCCGGAGGCGATGATGTGGCCGTAGACCAAGACCGAGATGCGGTCGGCGAGGCCGAACACCACGCTCATGTCGTGCTCGACGATGACGAGCGTGCGCCCCTCGGTGAGACGGCGGATCAGCGCGACGGCGCGCTCGGTCTCGGCGTGGCTCATGCCCGCGGTCGGCTCGTCCAGCATGATGACGCTGGCGCCGCCCGCGATCGTGATGCCGATCTCGAGCTCGCGCTGCTCGGCATAGGTCAAGAGGCCCGCCGGCACGTCGCGGCGGTGGCTGAGATGGATGTCGTCGAGGATCTGCGCGGTACGCTGCTTCACCTCGGGCAGATTGTCGACGTTCTTCCAGAACGCGTAGCGGTGGCCGGTCGCCCACAGCACGGCGCAGCGGACGTTCTCCCACACCGTCATGCGCGCGAACACGTTGGTGACCTGGAACGAGCGCGACAGCCCGCGCCGGTTGATCTCGAATGGTCTGAGGCCCGAGGTCACCTCGCCGTTGAGGCGGATCTCGCCCGAGGTCGGCTTGATGTGGCCGGAGATCAGGTTGAACGTCGTCGACTTGCCGGCGCCGTTCGGGCCGATGATGGCGTGACGCTCGCCCTTGGCGACGCTCAGGTTGAGATCGCGGATGATGGCGACATTGCCGAAGCTCTTCTCGACGGCGTTGACTTGGATGGCTGCGGTCATGCGAGATACCCCCGGTCACGGGCCACCGTCGCGGCGCGGTCCCAGGCTTCCGCAACGCGCCGCCAAGTGATGCGCGCGACCAGGAAGCCGCCGACGAGCAGGACCGCCGCGGCCGCCCAGGTCGTCGGCGCGGTGGCGACGAAGGGAACGCCGAGCAGGTTGATCACATCGCCGCCCGAGAAGCGCGCAACGGTTTCGATGGTCAGGATGATGCCGAGCGCCAGCGCCAGCGTCGGGATCGTCGCGACCAGATAGGACGGGATCACGGTGCCGAGGGTCCCGGCGCGGATCAGCGGACGATGCTTCATCAGGATGCCGGCGATGCCGCCGGGCGCGAACATCACGATGCCGATGAAGATGATGCCGAAATAAAGCTGCCAGACCGAGGTGACGCTGGTCAGCCCGAGCTGCAGATAGGTCACCAGGATGGCGCCGAGAATCGGACCGAAGAAATAGGCGGTGCCGCCGATGAACGCGGAGAACAGCACGAGGCCCGATTGCGTCGCGCCGAGATAGGCCGAGTTGGCGATCTCGAAATTGATCGCCGCCAGCCCTCCGGCAATGCCGGCGAAGAAGCCGGCGAACATGTAGGCGAGATAGCGCACCACATGCGGATCGTAGCCGATGAACTCGACGCGCTCCGGATTGTCGCGCACCGCGTTGCAGATCCGCCCGAGCGGCGTGCGGGTCAGCGCATACATCGCAATCGCCGACACCATCACCCAGAACGCGATCAGGTAATAGACCTGGATCTGCGGCCCGAAGGTCCAGCCGAACATCGGCATCAGCGAGGTGCGGTCGGTGGTGATGCCGGATTCGCCGCCGAACACGCTGCGCAGGATCAGCGACGACGAGGCGACCAGTTCGCCGATGCCGAGCGAGATCATCGCGAACACGGTGCCGGCGCGCTTGGTCATGACCCAGCCGACGAGGAGGGCGAACGCCATGCCGCCGATGCCGCCGACCAGCGGGATCACCGGCAGCGGAATCGGCCAGTTGTGGCTCGCGACCGCGTTCATGACGTGCACGGCGAGGAAGCCGCCGAGGCCGTACTGCACGGCGTGTCCGAACGACAGCAGCCCGGTCTGGCCGAGCAGGATGTTGTAGGACAGCGCAAAGATGATCGCGATGCCGATCAGGCTGAACGAGGTCAGCGAGCCGCCGGTGCCGAACACCAGCGGCAGCACGACGAGCGCGACCGCGGCGAGCAGCCAGACACCATAGAAGCTCAAGGCGCTGCCGGGCTCCTGCTTGGCCGCAGCGATGGAGGGCGTGGAAGCGTTGCTCATGACTCGCGCGTCCCCAATAGGCCCATGGGGCGGAAGATCAGGACCAGCACCAGCAGCACATAAGGCAGGATCGGCGCGATCTGCGCGATCGTGACGTTCCAGATGTCCGTGAGCGGCGAGGGGCCGAGGCTCGGATCGAGCGGGCCGAACACGCTGGCGAGCGAGCCGTTCAAAGCAACTGCAAAGGTCTGGATCAAGCCGATCAGGAGCGAAGCGATGAAGGCGCCGGGCAGCGAGCCGAGGCCGCCGAACACGATGACGACGAACAGGATCGGGCCGAGCAGCGCGGCCATGTCGGACTGCGTCACCAGCGAGGGACCGGCGATGACGCCGGCGAGACCCGCAAGCGCGCTGCCGACGCCGAACACCAGCATGAACACGCGTCCGACATTGTGGCCGAGATGGCCGACCATGCTCGGATGGGTCAGCGCGGCCTGCACGATCAGGCCGACGCGCGTCTTCTTCAAGGTGACCAGCAGCGCGATGAAGATCACGACCGAGATCACCAGCATGAAGATCTTGTAGGCGGGGTAATTGGTGGAGAACACGGTGAAGGCGGGGAAGTCGAGCGCCGCCGGGACGCGGTAGTCCACCGGGCTCTTGCCCCAGATCATCGAGACGATCTCTTCGATCGCGAACGCGAGTCCGAAGGTCAGCAGCAGTTCGGCAACATGGCCGTGCTTGTGGGTGTTGCGCAGACCGTAGCGCTCGACCGCCATGCCGACCGCGCCGACCAGCAGCGGCGCCAGCACCAGGGCCGGCCAGAATCCGATCCAGCGGGTGAGCTGAAAGCCGAAGAACGCGCCGAGCATGTAGAAGCTGGCATGCGCGAAGTTCAGCACGCCCATCATGCTGAAGATGACGGTGAGCCCGCTGGACAACAGGAACAGCAGCATGCCGAACAGGACGCCGTTGAGCGTCGAGATGACGATCAGCTCAGCCACGGCGCACTCGCTTGAGACTGGAACGGTTCACGTGATCAGACCTGTCGAAGGAAAGGAGCTTACCTGTCATTCCGGGCGATGCGAAGCATCGAACCCGGAAAGACGAAATTCCGGGTTCGCTCGCTGGCGCGAGCGCCCCGGAATGACCGAAGTGGCCGATCAGGGCCGCTTCATGTTGCAGGTGGTCGGAAGCATCGTCTGCGCGGTGTCGATCTTGGACACGATGCGCCAGCCCCAGCCGGTGTTTTCCTCGTCGAACGGCTCCTTGGTCTTGTCGGCCAGCGCGCCGAACGAGGAGATGTAGATCGGCTGGAAGAACTGGTGGTCGTCCTTGCGGATGAAGCCCTCGCCGCCGTCGAACACTTCGAACTTCATGCCTTCGAGTGCGGCCGCGACCTTCACCGGATCGATCGAATTGGCCTTCTCGGCGGCCGCCTTGAACATCCGCATTTCGTTGACCGCGCGCGGATACCAGACGGAAATGCCGGTCTTGGCGCGGAAGTCCTTCTCGAAATCCATCGCCGCCTTGTTGCCGGAGTTCGGGACGCCTTCGCTGATCTGGAACACCTGGCCCTCGAGGCCGGCCTGCTTGACTGCGGTCGGTCCGCCGGCGCCGCCGGCATAATAGGTGTACCAGTTGACCTTGAGGCCGGCGTCAGCCGCCGCCTTCAGCAGCAGCGCGAAGTCCTGGCCCCAGTTGCCGGTCACGACGGTGTCGGCGCCGGACGCCTTGATCTTGGCGATGTAGGGCGAGAAGTCGGTGACCTTGAGCATCGGGTGCAGTTCGTCGCCGACGACCTGGATATCCGGCCGCTTTTCGCCCAGCATCTTGCGCGCCGTGGTGCGCACCGACTGGCCGAACGAATAGTCCATGTTGATCAGGTAGACCTTCTTGATGGACGGCTGGCCCTTCATGTAGTTGGTCAGCGCTTCCATCTTGATGTCCGAGTTCGCATCCCAGCGGAAATGCCAGTAGCTGCACTTCTCGTTGGTCATCGCCGGATCGACCGCGGCGTAGTTGAAGTAGAGCACTTCCTTGCCGGGATTGCGCGAATTGTGCTTGGTGACGAAGTCTTCCAGCGCCGCGCCGACCGACGAGCCGTTGCCCTGGGTGATGTAGTGGACGCCGGCGTCGACCGCCTTCTGCGCCTGCACCAGGCTTTCCTGCGGATTGGTCTTGTTGTCGAGCGGGACGATCTCGACCTTGTGGCCGAGGATGCCGCCCTTGGCGTTCAACTCGTCGGCGAGATACTGAAACGTCTTCAGGCCGCCTTCGCCAACGCTGGCGCCGCCGCCGGAGAGCGGATCGATATAGCCGATCTTGATGGATTCCTGCGCGGACGCCGCGCCTCCCAATACCGTCAGCGCTGCCGCGGCGGCAACGATCAGCCTATGCATCCTGCGTTCTCCCTTGCTCGTGTTTCTTGATCTTTAGCGATCGAGGCCGTCTCATAACCCCAATCGCCGAGCCTTCGCAACTTTCGCTTTGAATACTGCGTCAAGTTTTAGCAGAAGGTATTATGATGTTATAGGCCATGTGCCGCCGGAATCGGGCGCAGTTTTGAATTACAGGTAAACTTTTGGATGGGGCTCACGCTTATTCTCGGTTCCGAACCGGCGTCGTCCGTAGCCTGCCTCCAGACCTCTCCTTGAAAAGGGCAGGTCGCTTCGCTCGTCAAGAGCGTAGCGGGTGGGGATCGGCTCTCTCCGCTTGCAGCATAGCCTGCCGCTGCCCCCCATCCCGACCTTTTGAGGAAGGAGAAAGCCGGGATCGCTACCGTGGCGGATCTAGCCCGGATGTCGGCGCGGCTTGAGGCCCGCGAGGAATAGCCGCGCGAAATGATCGGCGATCTCGGCTGGAGACCAGTCACGCCTGGTCTTGAACCAGATCGGATACCAGTGGCCCATTCCGGTGAGAATGCGCTCCGCGAAATAGGTATCGATGCGGCGGAAACGGCCCTCGTCGACCCAGCGCTGATAGCTGTTCTGGTCTTGCCGGATCGTCGCCAGCACGTCTCCGACATAGGCTTTCCGGTCTGCGTCGTTGAGATAGTTGATGTTGTGGTAGGTCGCCTTCGGGCCGCAGGGCGTGTCGTGCAGCATCAACAGCAGGCGGATGCGCTGCACGATGTGATCGAATGCCCCAAGGCTGTGCTGTTGCAGATGCTCGCGAATGCTGACCTCGCCGGCGAGCCCGCGTCGCAGGCAGGCCAGCAGCAGGCTCTCCTTTTCACTGAAGTGATAGTAGATGCCGGCGCGCGTCATGCCCGCATCCACGGCGATGCTCTCGAGCGACGTGCCCGAGGCGCCCCTTCGGTTGAAACTGTCGGAAGCAATCGACAGCATCCTGTCGAACTTGGCGGCCCGCTTGTTCAACGCTGTGCGAGCCTCGAGAAAAGGGGCGAGGCTGAGCGGCTCGGGCATTTTGGGAAGCGCGATCTCGCGCCGGTAGACGCCATGCGTGATGATGTCGTCGATGGCATCGATCGCCTGTTGCCGCGTGTAGTAGTCGCGTTCGGACAGCCAGAACGGAACCCAATCCAGGATGGAGATCAGCGCCACCGCCGTGAGCAGCGGCTCGTCGCAGGCGATCGAGCCGTCCGCCACGCCCCGATCGAGGATGTCCGACAGCAGCGCGGCGTTCCGCCAGCGCTTGGCATGGACCTCGCTACTGTAGGGCGCGGCCAGCGCATCGATATCGGTGAACAGGATCATGCGCTGGCCTTCGGGCCTCAGCCTGCCGCGCACGAAGCGCCTGATGATCTCGAGCCCGTCGATGCCGGGCTCGGCGGCCGCCTCGATTTCGTGGCGATAGATCGCAAGGCCGCGCAGATAGCAGTGGAAGATCAGATCTTCCTTGTCGCGGAAATAGTGGTACAGCGCGCCCGGCACGGCCTGCACCGATGCTGCGACCTGCTCCATCGTCACGTTGGCATAGGAGTGGCGGGCAAACAGCCGGGAAGCTGAGACGAGGATTTCTTCAGCCCGATCCGTCGGGTCGGCGGCGACTTGCAAGCTCGAATGCCCTTCCTGATCGCGGAACGAAAGTCCGCACGCGAGATAATCCCCTTGGCAGCCGCTTGTCGATCTGCGATAGACGGTGGCATACCATACACCAGCTGGTCTTGATTGTCTGGTGATGTGGCGACCGTCGGCCCGCGGGTGCGGGACGGCCAATATCGACCGGGCATCGGTTCGGCAGCAGCTTCGGACAGGATTTGGAGAGCAAGCCTTTCGTGAGAAGGGCTATTGGAGAGAGCATGGCGCGCAACATTCTGATTTTGGGAGCTTCCTACGGCTCCCTGCTGGGGACCAAGCTGCTGATGGCGGGTCATAACGTGTCCCTGGTGTGCCGGAAGAACACCGCCGACCTGATCAACCGCGAAGGCACCGAGGTGCGGATCAAGTTGCGCGACGAGAAGGAGCACCGCTCGATCTTCTCGCGCGATCTGCCGGGCAAGCTCGACGCCGTCACGCCCGCCGATGTCGACGTCTCGCGCTACGACATGGTCGGCCTTGCGATGCAGGAGCCGCAATACACCAACCACACGGTTCGCGTGCTGATGATCAAGATCGCGGCGGCGAAGCTGCCCTGCCTGTCGATCATGAACATGCCGCCGTTGCCGTATCTGAAGCGGATCCCCGCACTCGCCGGCCTGGACCTCGAGGAGGCCTACACCAACGCGCAGGTGTGGGAGCGCTTCGAGCCGGGCCTCGTCACGCTGTGCTCGCCCGATCCGCAGGCCTTCCGTCCGCCGGAGGAGAAGGCCAACGTGCTGCATGTCGGCCTGCCGACCAACTTCAAGGCCTCCGCCTTCGCCGACGACAGGCACAACAAGGTGCTGCGCGAGCTGGAAGCCGACATCGACGCGGTGACGCTCGACGGCCAGGACGTTCCGGTGAAGCTGAAGGTGTTCGATTCGCTGTTCGTGCCGCTGGCGAAGTGGTCGATGCTGCTGACCGGCAACTATCGCTGCATCACGCCGACTGAGCCGCAATCGATCCGCGATGCCGTGCACAGCGACCTGACGCGCTCGCAGGCGATCTATGATCATGTCGACGCCATCGCGCGCAAGCTCGGCGCCGACCCCGCGGACCAGGTGCCGTTCGCGAAATACGCCAAGGCCGCGGAAAGCCTGCTCAAGCCGTCATCGGCGGCCCGAGCGGTCGCCGCCGGCGCGCCCTTCATCGAGCGCGTCGACCTGCTGGTCAAGCTGATCTCGCATCAGCTCGGCACGCCGAGCGCCGAGATCGACCGTACGGTCGAGACCGTCGATCAGAAGCTGAACGAGAAGATCGTGCAGGGCGGCTCCGGCGCGGAGTAACCGAATGCGTTGACGGCGGGGGCAGGAACGCCCTCGCCATGCATCGGCGATCTGCAATGCACGCAATCGCGGTTGCCGGACGCATGGCTCGACCTGTCCAGATGGAGTAGACTCGCCCAGCTGCGATTGGGAGCAACGGACATGCCGAGCAAATCGCTTCCTCTCCTTGCAATCTACGGCGACCTCGATCGCGCACGCGACATCATGCGCGCCTGGCAGCCGCTCGATCATCTCTCTCCTGAAGATGCCGAGATCGTCGTGAAGGCGATCGCCGAGGGCATCGCGCGCGGGCGCCGGCACGGGCTCGAGATGGGGCAGTGCCATCAGGCGGCGTAAAGCCGCTAGCCCTGATGCGTCACGGCCAAAACCGTGACCGAACGCGTCTGCTGGCTCGGCGTCTGAAAATCGATCGTCTGGCCGACCGACAATCCGATCAGCGCGGCGCCGACCGGCGTCAGCACCGAGATGCGTCGCAGCGCGATGTCGGCTTCGTGCGGATAGACGAGCACAACCTCCCTGACGTCGCCGGTCTCGTCGTCGCGGTAGCGCACAAGCGAGCCCATGCGGACCACGTCATGCAGATCGGCATCGTCGGCGACCAGCTGGGCGCGGTCCGTCTCGCGTGCGAGGAACTGGGCGACGCGGGGAAACACCGCCATGCTGGAATCGGCCAGCGCGCTGAGGCGATGCGCCTCGCTCGCGGTGATCACGATCGGCGGCAATGCCGGGGCGGTAAAGCTGTTCTGAATGGTTCGGGTCATGTCGGTTGATCTTTGCGGTTGATCGGAGGCGCACGAGCGCCGGCGCGCGGATATCTCGCGACGCGACGGACTGAAATGATTTGGTGACGTAGAGGAATCCGGACGGCGCGCGATCGCCGGCCGGCTAATTGCCTGCGTGCAGACGTCCGGCGCGCAATTCGCGGCGCGCAATACGGGTGTCGATGCGGAGCGTGTCGATCATGGCATTATCAACATAGCCGCTGGCGACGTCGCATCCATTGCGGCGAAAGCGCGCACATCGCCGCGTGGAACGAGACGCCATCGCCGCAGACAGAGCGTCAGGGCTGTCCGATGCCGGACAGGCCGAGCACCGCGCCGGCGGCGAGCGCGACAAGCGGATGGATGCGCGTCGTGGTGGTGGCGATCGCGACGCCGGCCGCGATCAGGATGGTGCCCCAGCTCGAGGCCGATGCGTGGGTGATGACGATGGCGCTGGCCGTGACGAGCCCGGCGGTGACCGGAACCAGCCCCGCCTGCACGGTGCGGCGCCAGGGCCGGTCCTTGAAGCGTTCCCAGAGCCGCAGCGCGAAGCCTGTCACCAGCGACGACGGCCCGAACTTGGCGAGCGATGTCACCAGCACGCCGGAGAAGCCCGCGACATGCCAGCCGACCAGCGGCACCACCATCATGTTCGGCCCGGGTGCTGCCTGCGCCAGCGCGAACAGCGCGCCGAATTCCTGCGCCGTCATCCAGTGATGGACGTCGACCACCTGACGCTGCATCTCCGGCAGGATGGTGTTGCCGCCGCCGAAGGCGAGCAACGACAGCTCGGCGAAGATCAGCGCGAGCGTGACGAGGGTTGCGCTCATGACGCCTGCCTCGACCGGAGGACAATGCTGAGCGGCGCGAGCGTCAGCAGGGTCGGCAGCAGCGGCAAGCGGAACACGGCGATCGCCAGCACGCAGAGCGCGCCGATGAAGAGGCCGAGCACATCGCGCCGCAGCGGCCAGGCGATCTTGATCGCCGTGGAAATCAGCAACCCGGCTGCGGCGGCGGCGAGGCCACCGAATAGATGACGGACGACCGGGTCGTCGGCGAAGCGGCCATAGATCACACCAAGGCCGATCACGACCGCGGTCGGCACCGCGATCAGGCCGAGGATCGCTGCGAACGCGCCGGGAATGCCGCGAAACTTCAGCCCGACCGCGACCGACATGTTGATGATGTTGCCGCCGGGCAGGAACTGGCATAGCCCGAGCAGGTCGGTGAACTCCGCGCCGGTGAGCCAGCCGCGCTTCTCCACCATCATGTGGCGCGCCAGCGGCAGCACGCCGCCGAAGCCGGTCAATCCGAGGATGAAGAAGCCCGTGAACAACTCGCCGACGTCAGGTGCGACATGCTTGGTGGTTTGCGCGGCGGGGATGGCGTCCATCGGCGGGGCGACTCCGGTTCGATTTGTTCTTGAGCCGACTCTAGTTGGCCGCGTGACAAATTTCCAATATATGGATACGGGAATTTGCATATCTGCTGCATATGGATCGCCCGATGATCGAACTGCGCCATCTCCGCTATGCCGTCGCGGTGGCCGAGGAAGGCCATATCACCCGCGCCGCCGCGCGGCTCGGCATCCAGCAGCCGCCGCTGAGCCAGCAGATTCGCGCCCTGGAAGCCGCGATCGGCGCGCCGCTGTTTCGCCGGCAGCCGCGCGGGGTCGAGCTGACCGCCGCCGGCCGCGCCTTCGTCGGCAAGGCGCGCGCGATCCTGCGCGACGCCGACCTCGCCGTGGAGGCCGCGCGCCGCGCGAGCCGCGGCCAGGAGGGGCAGCTTGCGATCGGCTTCACCTCTTCGGCCGCCTTCCATCCTTTCGTCACCGGCGTGATGCGCGAAATGCGTGAGCGCGCGCCGGCGATCACGCTGTCGCTGGAGGAGGCCTCGACCGGCGAACTGATCGAAGCCGTCGAGGCCGACCGGCTCGATGCCGCATTCGTGCGCGCGCCAGGCGAGCGGCTGGAGAACCTCACGATCACGCATCTGCTCGACGAGGAGATGGTGGTCGCATTGCCGGACCATCATCCGCGCGCCCGCAAGGACACGCGGCGGCGGATTTCGCTGGCCTCGCTCGCCGACGAGCCGCTGATCCTCTACCGTCGTCCGACCGGGCCCGGCCTCTACGACAGCATCATCGCCGCCTGTCGCGCCGCGGGCTTTAGCCCGAAGGTGGCGCAGGAGGCGACGCGGATGGTGTCGACGCTGAGCCTGGTCGCGGCCGGGCTCGGCATTTCGATCGTGCCGGAATCGATGGCGCGGCTCGAGACCGCCGGCGTGTCCTATCTTCGCCTCGACCGCGCCACCGGCCTCGTCGCGCCGCTCGCGCTGGCGCGCAAGAAGGGCCCCGCCGGCGGCACGCTCGGCCGCCTGCTCGGGATCGTGACGCGGCGGGTGAAGGACCGCGCCGGGGTCTAAGCGGGACTTGCAATCGTCATTGCGAGGAGCGACAGCGACGAAGCAATCCATCTATCCGTTGCGCGGAAACATGGATTGCTTCGCTTCGCTCGCAATGACAGTGGACGGAGCTGAAGCTCAGCGAGCCCCGCACCGCCGCCTGGATGGCGCGGAATGTGGGGAGTTTGGCGAACGCGCGCGTCAGGGCGCGGCTAGATAGCCTCCATCGAATCCGGTTGCCCGCCCGTGGATCGCAACAGCTCAGCTGCGTCCGGAGGCCTCGGGTTCAATGAACACCGCGAAAGGCATTTCCGATGGCGCGTTTTCCTGTCCATACGCTCGAGTCTGCCCCCGAAGCCTCGAGGCCTACTTTGCGCGAGGTCGAGGCGCGGTTCGGCATGATCCCGAACCTTGCGGCGGCGATGGCGACGTCACCCGTGCTGATCCAGAGCTTCCTCGGCATCTTCGACAAGGTTCACGGCGGCAGCTTCACCGAGCAGCAGATCCAGACCGTGCTGCTCACCGACGCGGTGACCAATGGCTGCGCCTGGGCGGTCGCGCTGCATTCCGCGCTCGGCTTGCAGGCTGGCCTCGATCCGGCCGATGTCGACGCGATGCGCGCCGGCCGCTCGCCTGCCGACAAGACACTCGGCGCGCTCTCGACGCTGGCGCGGTCGCTGATCGAAAAGCGCGGGCGGCTCGACGACGAGGAGATCGAACGATTCCTGGCAGCCGGGTTCTACAAGGACCTCGTGCTTGAGGTGATCACCATCGTGGCGGCCTCGACCATCACCAACTACACCGGCAGCGTCACCAATCCGCCGCTGGAGGCGGCGTTGCAGGAATATGCCTGGAACGGCTGACGCGATCGCGCCTGGGCGTCAATCATTGCACGTCGACCGCGCGGCCGGCCGTGTACTTCAGAGCGCAAACCTGGCGCGATAGTCCTGCGGCGTGGTCGACAGCAGGCGCAGGAAGCTGCGGCGCATCGTCTCCTCGGACCCGAAGCCGCAGCGCTGCGAGATGCGCTTGATCGGCAGGCGCGTCTCCGAGAGCAGATGCCGCGCGCCCTCGACCCGGAGTCGCTCGATCGCGCGCGCCGGCGTCAAGCCGGTCGCTTCGGCGTAATGGCGGCTGAAGCTGCGCTCGCTCATGCCGGCCTGTTTCGCCAGCGTCGACAGCGAGAGATCGCCGGCGAGATGGTTGCTGATCCAGTCGTGCAGCGCGCTGAACCTGTCGTCGGTGGCTTGCAGCGACAGGATTTCGCTGAATTGCGCCTGTCCGCCCGGCCGTTTGAAAAACACGACGAGATAGCGGGCGACGGCAAGCGCCGCCGTGCGGCCGAGATCCTCCTCCAGCAGCGCCAGCGCCAGATCGATGCCGGAGGTGACGCCGGCCGACGTCCAGAACGAACCGTCGCGCACGAAGATCGGATCGGGCTCGACGCGGACATCGGGAAAACGCTCGGCGAGCTCTGCGCAAAATCCCCAATGGGTCGCGGCACGCCGGCCATTGAGCACGCCCGATTCAGCGAGCAGGAACGCGCCGGTGCAGACCGATGCGGTGCGGCGCGCCTGCCCGGCGCGCTCGCGTACCCAGTCCACCAGGACGGCATCGGCCGTCGCGGCGTTGACGCCGTCGCCGCCCGGAATCACCAGCGTGTCGACCGCGGTGTCGATGGCGGGCAGTGGATGCACCGCGAGCCCGACGCCGGCGGATGACTCAACGTGCGGGCCATCCTTTGCAACGACGCGGACTTCATATGGCTCGGCGTTGCCAGCCTTGGCCGCCAGCGCATTGGCGGACGCGAACACCTGCAATGGCCCGGTGACGTCGAGCAACTGCACGGCCGGATAGGCCAGCACTTCGATCGAGCGGCGGCGGTTTGGCGAAAAACGTGGGCTGGTTGGCGTCATCGCCGAAACCTGCCGCGCTAGATTCGCTTTGTCCATAGCGCAAAGAAAGTTCGAGGGAAGTTCGATGATCGCTCACGATGTTCATCTGCGGATCGGTTCGCTGCTGTTCGAAGGCGTCGACCAAATCGATTTGACCGGGCCGTTCGAGGTGCTGTCGCGGATTCCGAATTCGACCTACCGCATCTACGGCAAGACCGCCGAGCCCGTCCGCGACATCAAGGGATTGCGGTTGACACCGGATGCGACGTTGGCCGATGCGCCGCCGCTCGACGTGCTGCATGTGCCGGGCGGCTTCGGTCAGCAAGCCCTGATGGAGGACACGGAGGTGCTCGGCTGGATCAGCCGGCAGGCGGCGGGGGCATGCCGCATCTTCTCGGTCTGCACCGGCGCGCTGATCTGCGGAGCGGCCGGCCTGCTGAAGGGGCGCAGGGCGACGACGCATTGGGCGTCGTTTCATCTGCTGCCGTTGTTCGGCGCTACGCCCGTGAACCAGCGCGTGGTGGTGGACGGAAGCTTCGTCTTTGCCGCCGGAGTCACGGCAGGCATCGATGGCGCATTGCGGCTCGCGGCTGAACTGCGCGGCGACGATGCCGCGCGCGCGATCCAGCTCTATATGGTGTATGCGCCGGAGCCGCCGTTCGACAGCGGCACGCCGGAGACCGCGCCACCCGAAATCCTGCAGCAGTCGCGCCAGGCCGTGCGCGCGATCACGGAGCAGCGGGAAGAGACTGCGCGCCGTGTCGCGGCGAGGCTGGGCGTCGCCGTGCAGGGAGATTGAGTGGGGCTAATTTCCCGGCTCGAAGCTGCAGTCGGCGCCGCCGCCGGCCTTGTCGTTGATCACCTTCGGATCGAGCGTGCAGGACAGTTTCGACAACGCCTCGTAGATCGTGCCGGCGGCGCCGTCGGGCGGCACGCCGGCGAGCGCTTCGGTGGCGAAGATCGCGTTGGCCTCGCGTCCCTTCACGGTACGGGTGTTGCCGCCGAAGGTCAGTGCGCAGGAGCGGGAGGTGATATCGACATTGCTGGCGCGGCAGACCACCTTGTCGGCGGTGACCACGATCTTGCTGGCATGGGAGACATTGCTGTCGCCGTTGAAGAATGCGGCGACCGCCTTCTTCTCCTTGGCCGGCAACGGCGAATAGGGCGCCACCACGCCGGCGAGCGCCAGCGCGACCGAGCCCGAGGTGGTCGCAGGCGCAGCCCATGCGGCCGACGAGGCCAGTAACAATGAACATGCGAGGATCGTCAATCGGCCCAGTCTCATTCCCGTCTCCCGCCGCTTTCCGCGGCGCGGAATCGCTAGCATGTCTCGCGGCCTGAACAGATGACGCCATTCACACGCGATCCCGCAACTTCGCGTGAGGCGCGGATGCGCACAGGGCAGGGCGGCCCCGCGTGGACCCGCTTGCGCGATCGTGCCATCGGCGTCACAGTCCGATCCGTGGCAGCGATGCCGCCAACAACGACGACAAGAAGATCAAGCCGGGGAACGCCATGGCGGCCACGCGCATCGACTGCGACATCCATCCCGCGGTGGGGGGAACGCGCACCACGCTGCTGCCCTATCTCAGCGATCACTGGAAGGAACAGGTCGTCAGCCGTGCCATCGACGGGCTCGACCTCAATTCCTATCCGCCGTCGATGCCGCTATCCGGCCGAGCCGACTGGCGGCCGGCCGACGGCAGCAAGCCCGGCAGCGATCTTGCCATGGTGCAGCGCGGCGCGTTCGACCAACTCGGCGCCAGCCACGCGATCTGCAACGTCGTCTATGGCGCGCAGGCGGTGTTCGATTCCTACATGGCGGCGGACTTCTGCAAGGCGATCAACGATTGGATCGCAGCCGAGTGGCTTGCCAGGGACAAGCGGCTGCGCGCCTCGATCGTGGTGCCGATCCAGGCGCCCGACCTTGCGGTCGAGGAGATCGAGCGCAGGGCCGGCGACAATCGCTTCGTCTCGGTGCTGGTGCCCTCGCAAGGCGAGACGCTGCTCGGCCGGCGGCATTACTGGCCGATCTACCAGGCCGCGGAGAAGTACAAGCTTCCGATCGCGATCCACGCCGGCAGTGCCTACCGCGGCGCGCCGAGCTCGATCGGCTGGCCGTCCTACCGCTACGAATATTATCTCGCCGAGGCGCAGGCGTTCCAGGCGCAGGCGCTGAGCCTGATCTATGAGGGCGTGTTCGGGAAGTATCCCGGATTGACCGTCGTGCTGATGGAGTCGGGCGTCAGCTGGCTGCCGGCGTTCATGTGGCGCGCCAACAAGACCTGGCGCGGCGTGCGCGTCGAGGTGCCGTGGGTGGAGCGCGAGCCGGCCGCGATCATCCGCGACCATTTCCGCGTCACCATGCAGCCGTTCGACGCGCCGCTGGATGCTACAAGCGTCGCCGACATCATCGACCAGATCGGCTCCGACAAGATGTTCCTGTTCGCATCCGACTATCCGCACTGGCAGTTCGACGGCGACGATCCGATCCCGCGATATCTGCCCGACAGCATCGTCAAGCGGATGTGCGAGGACAATCCGATTGAAACGTTCCCGCGTTTGAAGCTGAATTCGTAATTCGCGCGCATGATCCGGAAAAGTGGGAACCGGTTTTCCGACAAGATCATGCGCAAACAAGAAGGAGGATCGCATGAGTGACGTCATCGACCGCCCGATGCTCGACCAGGAGAAGACCGCCGCGACGCGGCTGAAGATCATCGACTGCGACATCCATCCGAGCCTTCACGCGCACAGCGATCTCAACGAGTTCCTGCCGAAACGCTGGCAGCAGCATCTCAAGGAATACGGCAGCCATTTGCGCACGCCCTATATCGGCACCACGCCGTATCCGCGCTCCTCGCCGCTGATCGCGCGGCGCGATGCCTGGCCGCCGACCGGCGGCGTGCCCGGCTCCGATCTCGATTTCATGCGCAAGCAGCACCTCGACCCTTTCGACGTCGAGTTCGGCATCCTGCAGGTGCTCGATCTCTTCATTTTCTCGCAGCAGAATCTGGAATTCGGCGCCGCGATCCAGCGCGCCATCAACGACTGGCAACTGGCCTTCTGGGCGCATCGCGATCCGCGCCTGAAGGCCTCGATCCTGGTCGGGCAGGACGGCTCCGAGCTCGGCCTCGCCGAGATCGAGCGCTGTGCCAAATCAGGCGAATACATCCAGATCAACGTCTCG
This sequence comes from Bradyrhizobium sp. BRP56, assembly GCF_020194035.1. NCBI lineage: Bacteria > Pseudomonadati > Pseudomonadota > Alphaproteobacteria > Hyphomicrobiales > Nitrobacteraceae > Bradyrhizobium > Bradyrhizobium sp. BRP56. The sequence continues at coordinate 27,107 of NZ_JADYVV010000051.1, read as the reverse complement.
CCGCGTGCCAATGAGCCGCTCGGCCGCCGCCGCTACTGGCCGATCTATGAACGCGCGCAGGAGCTCGATCTGCCGCTCGGCATCCATGTCGGCGGCTATGGCGGGCATGCGCCGACCGGCGGCGGCTGGCCGTCCTATTATTGCGAGGAGCATCAGTCGAACGCGCACACGGTGGCCTCGAACCTCACCAGCCTGGTGCTGGAAGGTGTTCCCGAGCGCTTCCCGAAACTGAAGATCGTGTTCATCGAAGGTGGCTTCGGCTGGATTCCCGCGACGATGTGGCGGATGGATCAGCACTTCGAACGCTTCCGCAGCGAGGTGCCGCATCTCAAGCGCCGGCCGAGCGAATATGTGAAGGAGCATTTCTGGTTCACGACCCAGCCGATCGACGAACCGGATGAAGCCAGGCACCTGCGGCAGCTGATCGAATGGGTCGGCATCGACCGGCTGTTGTTCTCGTCGGACTATCCGCATTGGGACTATGACGACGCGCGCTACGCCTTCAAGACGCCGCTGACCGACGCCGAGCGTCGCAAGATCTTCAATGCCAACGCCCGCGCGGTTTACAAATTCTAGGACACAGATGACCCGTCACATCGTCGCGCGCACCAGTGAGATTCCGGCCGGCGGCAACAAGGTGTTTGGCCTCGAGGGCCGCGACATCGTTGTGTTCCACGTCAATGGCGAGTTCTTCGCGCTGCTCAATCGCTGCCCGCACGAAGGCGCGCCGCTGGAGAAGGCGGCCTGCGTCGCGCGCCTGACCTCGCCGGAGCCCGGCATCTATCAGCGCGACCGCGTCGGCGAGATGCTGCGCTGTCCGTGGCACGGCTGGGAATTCGACATGCGCAACGGGCAGTCCTGGTTCGATCCCAAGCGGTTCAGGATCCGCTCCTATCCGGTCGCGGTCGAGAGCGGCACCGAGTTGCAGAAGGGGCCGTATGTTGCCGAGACGTTCCCGGTGCACGTCGAGGACAATTACGTGATCGTTGAGGTCTAGTCGGCGCGTTGGCGCAGTTCGAGCGACCGTGAGCGCCGCCGCGGACCTCGTCATGCCCGGGACAAGCCGGCCATGGTACAGACAAGGTCATTGCATTTTTTGCAATAATGAAGTGCCGTCAACGGCAATTATAATAACCGCTGCAATGGGCCACCTTGAGTTGGCGGTCGGGAATGAACCCGTCCACCACGTCAGGAACGGCACATGAAGCTCTACCACTTCGCTCTCTCCGGCCACGCGCACCGCGCGCGCCTGTTTTTGTCCCTGCTGGGCATTCCGCACGAACTTGTCGACGTCGACCTCAAGTCCGCCGCGCAGAAGCGGCCGGAATATCTCGCGCTCAACCCGTTCGGCCAGGTGCCGGTGCTCGACGATGACGGCGTCATCATCGCCGACTCCAACGCGATCCTGATCTATCTCGCGACCAAGCTCGGCCGCACCGACTGGCTGCCGCAGGATGCAAAGGGCGCTGCCGCGGTCCAGCGCTGGTTGTCGGTTGCTGCCGGCGATCTCGCGTTTGGGCCCGCAGCGGCACGCCTCATCACCGTGTTCGGCGCAAAGCACAATCCGGACGACGTGATCGCGCGGGCGCATGTTCTGCTGAAACGGCTCGAAGCCCATCTCGCCGGTCGAGACTGGCTGGTCGGCGCGGCGCCGACAATCGCAGACGTCGCGCTCTACAGCTATCTGTCCAGCGCACCCGAAGGCAATGTCGATCTCTCCGCCTATGCGCGCGTCAACGCGTGGCTGCGCCGGATCGAGGCGCTGCCGGGCTTCGTGGCCTTCGCCAAGACCCCCGTCGGTCTGGCGGCTGCGTGACCTGCTGACCGGGCGTGCCGTCGGGCGCGCCCGTCCAACCCCGAAGGGGAGGGCGATACGATGAGCGACAGACGAACCAAGAGCAAGCTCGCGACCTGGCATGAAGGCGAGAAGGCGATCCAGCAGCAGGTCGGTGTCGCCGAGAAGATGGAGGGCGTCGGCCAGCGCGCGGTGCGCGACTTCATGCCCGACCAGCATCGCGATTTCTTCGCGCAGATTCCCTTCATCGTCGTCGGCAGCGTGGACCGAAGCGGCGACGCCTGGGCTTCGTTGCTGGCCGGTAGGCCCGGCTTCATTTCCTCGCCGACACCGCGCAGCCTCGAGATCGATGCGCGGCCCGACCGCAGCGATCCCGTCAGCGAGGGGATGCGCGAGGGCGATGCGATCGGCCTGTTGGGGATCGAACTGCACACGCGGCGCCGCAACCGTGCCAACGGGCTGCTGCGCGCGGCATCAGGCAAGGCGCTCAGCTTCGAGCTCGATCAGAGCTTTGGCAATTGCGCGCAGTACATCCAGCTTCGCGATTTTGCCTTCGTGCGCGCGCCGGATGAATCGTTCACGGGAGAGATCGAGGCCAGCACGACGCTCGATCAGGCCGCGCGCGACATGATCAAGGCGGCCGACACGTTCTTCGTGGCGTCCTATGCCGAGCGTGAGGACCGTCGCCAGGTCGACGTCTCGCATCGCGGCGGCCGGGCGGGCTTCGTCCGCGTCGCCGACGACGGCAGGCTGACGATTCCCGATTTCGCCGGCAATCTGTTCTTCAACACACTCGGCAACATTCTCGTCAACGGCAAGGCCGGGCTGGTATTCGTCGATTTCGAGACCGGCGACCTGCTGCAGCTGAGCGGCGATGCTGAGGTGATGCTGGACTCGCCGGAGATCGCGGCGTTTCAAGGCGCCGAGCGGCTCTGGAGTTTCCGCGCCCGCCGCGTGGTGCGCAGGCGTGGCGCGCTGCCGCTGCGCTGGGCGTTCCGGGCCGAAGGCTGGTCGCCGAATTCGCTGATGACCGGCGACTGGGGGCAGACCGCCGAGCGGATCCGCGCCGCCGAGCGCGCGACGCAGTGGCGGCCGTTCAAGGTCACTGGGATCGTCGACGAGAGCCGATCGATCCGCTCATTTCATTTGCAGCCGGACGACGGCGCGGGGCTGCTTCCGCACCGGGCGGGACAGCATTTGCCGATCCGTCTCTCGTTGCCCGGTATCGACAAGCCGGTGATCCGCACCTACACGCTGTCGGTTGCGCCGTCGGACGGCATGTACCGGATCAGCGTGAAGCGCGACGGTGTCGTATCACAACATCTCCACGACACCATCCATGTCGGCGACATCATCGAAGCGCGCGCGCCGGCTGGTGGCTTCACGATCGATGCGCGCGAGAAGCGGCCCGCGGTGCTGCTCGCCGGCGGTGTCGGCATCACGCCGCTGCTCGCGATGCTGCGCCACGTGGTCTATGAGGGGCTGCGCACCCGCGGCATCCGGCCGACATTCCTGTTTCAGGCCGCGCATGCGAAACAGGACCGCGCGTTCGGCGATGAAGTGCAGCAGCTGGTGGATGCCGCCGGCGGCGCGGTGCGGGTCATCCGCGTCCTCGGCGATGTCGACGCCGCCGAGCAGGGCACAGACTACGACGCGGCAGGACGGATCGACATGGCGCTGTTGTCGCGCGTCCTGCCGTTCAACGATTACGACTTCTATCTGTGCGGACCGCCGCAGTTCACCCAATCGCTCTATGACGCCCTGCGCGGCTACAACATTGCCGACGGCAGGATTCACGCCGAAGCATTCGGTCCCTCATCGCTGGTTCGGAAGCCCGACCTCATCACCGCAGCGCCGCCGCGGCGGCCGCCGGCGACAACGCCGGTCCCGGTCGCCTTCACCACTTCGTTGAAGGAGGCGCGCTGGACGCCGGAGGCGGGGACGCTGCTCGAACTGGCGGAAGCGCGCGGCCTCAGCCCCGCCTTCAGCTGCCGGGAGGGCAATTGCGGAACCTGCCGAACCAGATTGCTGGCAGGCGCCGTGACCTATGTGAAGCAGCCCGCCGCCGAGGTAGCCGATGACGAGGTGCTGATCTGCTGCGCCGTGCCGGCGAAGCCGGAGGCCGACGGCGAGGACCGGATCCAGCTCGCGCTGTGACCGAACCGGGCGCATAGCGCTTTCGCGGGCACTCAGCCCATGCTGCCCGGCATGAAGCAGCGTGGCCTCGGGTGCCCGTCCAGATAATACGGCCAGACCATGGTGCGGCCGGCACGGTTCGGTCCGGCGACGACGGCGTCATCGGGAACGTCGACCCACTCGCCTTCGAGCCGGACCCGATAGTGGCCGTCCTTGGTGTCCCAATCGGCGTCATCGACACGCTTTGCGTCGCTGCCGTCGCAGCAGGGGCCCTTGACACTGCGCAGGCTCTCATACCAGGCGTTCAATTCGGGATGCCCGTGATCATGGGCCTGCACCGGCCCGATCGCCGGCTTCGCCAGCAGGGCGGTGACTGCAACGATTGCCGCACGCCAAAACCGATTGTTCATCTGATCCCCAAAATCCGGAAAGCCCATGACAGCCAACCCGGACATGGTCATCGAGATCGGGACATCAATTAGATGATAATCGTAATATAATCACATTCGTGAGAGCAGCGAGCGCTGCCGGAAGGCCGGGTGCCGACAAACTCAGGCGAGCAGGCTCATCACCTGGTCGATCACGGCCTTCACCTGCTTCGAATCCGGCCTCTGGTGCGCGAGCGCCAGCAGTCCGGCATGCACCACCATGATGGTGTGGGCGGTGACGTCAGGGTCGAAGCCCTTCCTGAACTGGGCGCGATCGGTGCGCAGCCGCGTGCGCAGCAGCTCTTCAAGCCGCCGGTTGTAGCGCTCGATGCTCTTGCGGAGCTCGACCTGGTCGAGCGAGCCGTCGGTCGCGGAATTGATCGACAGGCAACCGCGCTGTCCCTTCTCGCCCGAGCAATAGGGAATGAAGCCGGTAAGCCACTGCTTGATCACGTCCCGCGCGGGCCCCGGCTGCGCCAGCACGCGCTCGGCCCAGCCGAGGATGCCGTCGTGATAGCGGTCCAGCACCTTCAGGAACAACGCGTTCTTGTCGCCGAACGCCGCGTAGAGGCTGGGCTTGGCGACGCCGCTCGCCGCCGTGATGTCGTCGAGCGAAGTCGCCTGAAACCCCTTCTGCCAGAACATCTGGCGGGCGATTTCCAGGACATCGTCCGGATCGAAGCTGCGCGGCCTTGCCATATCCATCTTTTATGTACTCCCGCGTCGGATGTGAAGCCGTCACCTTGCTGTGAAGGCAAGTCCGGCTATTGACGCAATCCATATTCTGTACTTAGAAGTACATAACGAAATCGGGGGATCACGCCATGAAGGCGGTTCAGGTCGTTGCGTTCGGACGTGCAGCGGACGCGGTCAAGCTCAACGAGGTGCCGGACGTCGGCAGCCCCGGCCCCGACGAGGTCGTGGTCGCGGTGGAGGCTGCGCCGATCAACAATTCGGATTTCATGATCATCGCCGGGCGCTACGGCTATCTGCCGTCGCCGCCGGCCACGCTCGGGATCGAGGGCGTCGGGCGTGTTGTTGCCACCGGATCGCAGGTGAGGAACCTGAAGGAGGGTGACCGCACGCTGATTCCCTTCACGGTCCCGACCTGGACCGAGCGGGTCAAATTCACCGCATCATGGCAGCGTCCGCTGCCCGACAATGCCGATATCCAGCAACTGTCCATGATCGGGGTCAATCCGGCCACCGCCTATCTCTTGCTGACCGATTTCGTGAAGATCCCGCCCGGCGGCTGGGTGATCCAGAACGGCGCCAACTCGGCGACGGCCCGCGCGGTGATCGCCATCGCGAAGTCGCTCGGGCTCAAGACGGTCAACATTGTCCGCCGCGAGGAGGTCATGGAGGAGGTCAAGTCGGTCGGCGGCGATATCGTGCTGCTCGACGGGCCGGATCTCGCCAAGCGCGTCGCCAGGGAAACGGGCAGGGCGCCGATCCAGCTGGCGCTCGACATGGTCGGCGGCTCATCCGCCTTGAACCTGATGAACTGCCTCGCGCCAAAAGGCGTGCTCGTCATCTACAGCGCGATGAGCGGACAGCCGTTCTCCGGCTCGCCGTTGAGCGTGATCTTCAACGAAGTGTCGGTGCGCGGCTTCTGGCTCGGCCATTGGGGCAAGACCGCGACCGATCAGGCATTGGCCGGAATGTACGACCATCTGGTGCCGATGGTCGCATCGGGCGCGATCAGCGCGCCGGTGGTCGGGGCCTATCGCCTGGAGGATTTTTCACAGGCGATTGCGCAGGCAGCGGCATTCAAGGGCAAGGTGATCTTCACGCCGAACTAGGTTGTACCCCGATATTCGCCGGCGCGACACGGACCGCGATGCCCGTTTTCGCCGGTGCATGTCTGCACGATGTCGCGCCGGGGCAGCTAGACGATGGTCGAAAGCGTGAACGCGTGCCACGCACCCCAGTCAATGCCATCATACGCGCGCACATACATCGTCTCACTGCCGGTTGTGGCGCCGCCACGCATCCAGATATCATCGAGGTCGGCGGCATTGACGTCGATCACGGTGCTGGCTGCCCAATGGGAATTCGCAGAGGTCCAGAAATAGCCGCTGTTGGCGTTGCCGCCGCCATCCCAAAACTGATAGGCGGCCGCGGGATTCGCGTCAGCATCAGCATAGGACACCAGGTTGCCGATCTGGCTCCACTCGTTGACGTGCAAGGTCTGATTGCTGATCGAGGCATCGGGTGCGTGGTTTGCCAGGCTGGTCACGGTGAAGCTGTCCCAGGCACTCCAGCTCGTTCCGTCGAAAGCGCGCACAAACATGGAATCGGTACCGGCCGCGGTGCCACCTCGCACCCATACATTGGCGAGGTCGGACGCCGAGACGTCGATGACCGTGCTGGACGCCCAGTGTGAATTGTCGGGCGTCCAGAAATAGGCGCTGTTCGCAGCCCCGCCACCGTCCCACAACTGGTATTGGGTGATTGCATCGCCGTCGGCGTCGGATGCCGTCGTCCAGTTGACGAGCTGCGCCCACTGCGCGGCGTTCAGCGTTTGATCGTTGATCGTCGCGGTCGGAGCCGTATTGGTCGACGTCAGATTAAAGCTGTCCCAATTGCTCCAGGCGATACCGTCGAATGCCCTTACCCACATCGTCTCGGAACCGGTCGTCGAGCCGCCCTTGATCCACACATTGGCCAGATCGGATGCTGAAACGTCGATCGTCGTGTTGGCAGCCCAGTGGGAATTGTCGGGTGTCCAGAAATAGGCGCTGGTTGCGCCCGCGCCGGCGTCCCAGAACTGGTATTTGGTGATCGTGTCACCTTCGGCATCGGTCGCAGTGAGCCAGCCTTGCGGTTTGACCCATTGATTGACGTGTAGCGACTGGTCGTTGATGGTCGCGACGGGGACCGTGTTTGGCGTCGACGTCACGGTGAATGTGTCCCAGGAGCTCCACTCCGTTCCGTCGAATCCCCTTACCCACATTGTCTCGGAACCGGTTGTCGAGCCGCCATGGATCCAGACATTGGCGAGGTCCGCAGCCGAAACGTCTATCGTCGTGTTGGCAGCCCAGTGGGAATTGTCGGGTGTCCAGAAATAGGCGCTGGTGGCGGCGGTGCCGCTATCCCAGAACTGGTACTTCGTGATCGCATCGCCATTGGCATCGGTCTTGGTCAACCAGTTGTCGACGGTGACCCATTGATCGATATGTATGGAATGATCACCGGCTGTCACGACGGGCGGAGTATTGGCCGACGTCAGCGTGAAGCTGTCCCAGTTGCTCCAGTCTGTTCCGTCGAACGCTCTGACCCAGAACGTCTCGGCACCGGTTGTCGAGCCACCCTTGATCCAGACATCGGCCAGGTCGGCGGCCGCCACTTCGATCGTCGTGTTGGCAGCCCAATGGTCATTGGTGGAAGTCCAGAAATAGGCGCTTGTTGCGGAGGTGCCGCTGTCCCAGAATTGATATTTGGTGGCTGCATCCCCGTTGGCATCGGAGTAGGTCAGCCAATTCTTGGCTTGCGTCCATGTATTGGTGTGCAGCTGCACGTCGGGGACTGTGACGACCGGCGCAGTGTTTGGAATCGTCGTGAGCGTGAAAGACGTCCAGTTACCCCAATCGGTCCCGTCGAAAGCGCGTACCCACAGTGTCTCTGTGCCGCCGACCGCACCAGCACGCACCCACACGTCGGAGAGGTCAGAGGCCGAAACTTCGATCGTCGTGTTGGCGGCCCAATGGTCGTTGGTGGAAGTCCAGAAATAGGCGCTGTTCGCAGCTGTGCCGCCGTCCCAGAACTGAAATTTCTGTGCGGGATTGCCGTCGGAGTCGGCATAGGTGAGCCATGGCTGTATTTTTTGCCACTGATTGTACAACAGGCTGTGGTTGCCAATCGTGACGACCGGTGCGGAATTGGCCATGGTTTGCTTCCTCGTGGGGTGGGCCGGTCGCGACCGGCTAATTTCCAAGGTGCAAGGCAATCAATTTTGGCCCGTGAGGCGGGCCACGCTGAGATTAGTGTCGTCCGGCTGAGATCAGCGCATTCCAAAGAAATCGTTAATACCAAATTCAGGATCGCAGAATTTCAATGCAGCATCTATGATGGGTGTCACACCCATCAGTCGGGTCGCGTGCGGCAAAACGTCATAGGTATCCCGTTCCGAACGGCCTCGCAGCGGGTGTCGCGACACGCACTCGCCGGCGCCATTCGCGATGGTCTATCCCTGCCGTTGCGGCTTGAGACGCGCCAGGCTTGCCGTTAGCAGTGCAATTCGAACACGGGTCTTTGCGAGCCACCGGTGGAGACATCGAACATCGCGGGCCGACGGAAGCAATGCCAGGCGCATTGGAGAAAGCACGTTTCTCATGGTGAACACGACGGCGGAGCTTGAAGCGCTCCTGATGCAGCGATCGTTGACCGATCCGCAGCTTCTGGCGACGGCAGAGGCGGCATCGGACTTCCGGATCCTGCCGGATGCCACCGTGATCAAGATCGGCGGGCAGAGCGTGATCGACCGCGGCCGCGCCGCCGTCTACCCGCTGGTCGACGAGATCGTCGCGGCCCGCAAGGCGCACAAGTTGCTGATCGGGACCGGCGCGGGCACCCGCGCCCGGCACCTCTATTCGATCGCGGCCGGGCTGCGGCTGCCGGCCGGCGTGCTGTCGCAGCTCGGCGCCTCGGTCGCCGACCAGAACGCGGTGATGCTGGGCCAGCTGCTCGCCAGGCACGGCATCTCGGCGGTCAGCGGCGCCGGGCTGTCGGCCGTGCCGCTTTATCTTGCCGAGGTGAACGCCGTGATCTTCAGCGGCATGCCGCCTTACGGCCTCTGGATGCGGCCGGCACCCGAGGGCATGATCCCGCCCTATCGCACCGACGCCGGATGCTTCCTGGTCGCCGAACAGTTCGGCTGCAAGGCGATGATCTATGTGAAGGACGAAAACGGTCTCTACACCGCGAACCCCAAGACCTCGAAGGGCGCGACCTTCATCCCGAAGATCTCGGTCGCCGAGATGAAGGCCAAGGGGTTGCAGGATTCGATCCTCGAATTCCCGGTGCTCGATCTGCTCGCCACCGCGCGCCATGTCCGGCAGGTGCAGGTCGTCAATGGCCTCGTCCCCAGCAACCTCACCCGCGCGCTTGCGGGCGAGCATGTCGGCACCATCATCACCGCGAACTGAGCAGGGACACGACCATGGATGACACCATCAAGCACGTCGCTTCGCCGCTCGCGCGCCAGACCCTGCTCGATAGCGATCTCACCGGTCCCGTTGCCGGCGGCCGCCCGATCCCGCTGCTGCCCTGGGTGCAGGTGGTGAAGATCGGCGACCGCGGTCATGAGGCGATCCTGCCGATCGTCGATGAGCTGCGCGCACTTCTGCCCGAGCACCGCCTGCTGATCCTGACCGGCGCAGGCATCCGCGCCCGTCATCTCTACAGCGTCGGCCTCGATCTCGGCCTGCCGGTCGGCTCGCTTCAGCCGCTCGCGGCGAGCGAAGCCGGCCAGAACGGCCATATCCTGGCCTGCCTGCTCGCGCCGGAGGGCGTGTCCTATATTGAGCATCCGACCATCGCGAGCCAGCTTGCGATCCATCTCTCCGCGGCCCGCGCCGTGGTGGGCAGCGCGTTTCCGCCCTATCACCATCATGAATTCCCGGTCTCGCGCATCCCGTTGCATCGCGCCGACACCGGTGCGTTCCTGATCGCCGATGCGCTCGGCGCCGCCGGGCTGACGATCGTCGAGGATGTCGACGGCGTCTACACCGACGATCCGAACGGTCCCGAGGGGAAGAAGGCGCAGCTGGTGCGCGAGGCCAGCCTCGCCGACCTTGCGAAGCTGAAGGGCACGCTGCCGTTCGATCCCGCGCTGCTCGAGGTGATGGCCAATGCGCGGCATATCGAGCGGGTGCAGGTCGTGAACGGCCTCGTTCCCGGCCGGCTCACCGCAGCGCTGCGTGGCCAGCATGTCGGGTCGATCATTCGCACCGGCGCGCGGCCGGCTTAAATCGAGCCGCGGACTCCACTTCACCTCGCCCCGCGTGCGGGGAGAGGCATAGGCCGCCTTTGGCGGCCGTTCTCAAGAACGCCGAAGCGGAGCTTCGGCTATGATGCATCGATAGATGCATTCCGGGTGAGGGGGAGTCTCCGCGGACGCAGCTATCACCGTAAGCGCGGAGGCAGCCCCTCACCCCAACCCTCTAAGAGCAAGCTTCGCTTGTCTCGACCCCGTAAGAACGGGGAGAGGGAGCACAACGCCATTCGAACTAATCTAGTCGGTTTTTTCAGCGCGCGACGGGGCGACTACTTGATCGTCGCGCGCACCGTGATGACCGAGGTGCCGGACGCCTTCGGCCCCTGACCCGTGGCCTTGATGGCAAACGTGTCGTTGCCCTTGTACTTGGCCTTCGCCCTGTATTCGAAGGTCGATGCGTTGATCTTCTTCAGCTTGCCGTAGGCCGGCTTTTGCGAGATCGCGGAGTCCGTCACCGTGCCGCGGATCCCGATCGGGATCTGGCAGCTTTGGCCCGAGGCGACGTCGATATCGCCGCTCGAATTCTCGCCCCAATCCGCCAATGTCATCGACATCGAGCATTCCGGTACGGGCTGCGCCGAAGACGCCGGCGTGACATTTAATGCAAAGATGAGCGCCAGGGCGGCGACCCCCAACGCCCGCGTCGTGACGATACTCGTTTTCATGCAAGGCCCACTGCTGAAGGTTCTCGGCGCAGGAATCCTGCAACGTGGGAGCAGGGGTGGCAAGGGCTTCGCCTCGCCCGCGCGACATGTGTTGAAATGCTTGCGCGCTTGTTGCGTCGCTGGAGCGCCCCCATAGTCACTGCGGCCCGGTTCGGGACGGAGGCTCACGCGTCAAGAAAGGGTTCCAATGGCTGAAGGCAGCGACGGTCAGGCAAAAGCTCAACAAGCCGCCGGCGTCACCCGCAAGACCCTTGAGCGTCTCGCTTTGCCCGGCGATGATCGCGAGCTTGTCGTTGCCGAGGTGACCTATCCGCCCGGCGGGGTCGCCCCGCTGCATCGGCATCCAGTCGGCGGCGTGGTCTTCATCGTCGAAGGCATGGCCGAGTCCGCGTATGGCGACCCGGCGCCGCGCCAGTATCGGCAGGCGAGACTTTGCAGGATCGACCCGAGGTTCCGCACACGCTGTTTCGCAATTGCGACCCGGACCGGCCGCTGCGCTTCCTGACCATCTACGCGCTCGAACCCGGGCGCGCCTACACGATGGAGCCGTGAGGTTGGGAAAAGGCCAAGGCAAAATGTTACGGTTGGCTCACCTGAGGTTTCGGGTTTGCGCCGGCCATCCGAGGTGGAACGGCGAGCAGGAGGCAAACCGACTCCACCAGGAGTTCATGCGCACGGTCGACAATGTCGTCCAACGAACTCGTCTTCGCGAACATGGCCTGGGCTTCAGCCAACAACCGGTCGCGCGTTGGTATGCTGGGCAGATGCAAGTCGGCGCGATGCTGTAACAGAACAAGCGCTTCCCGCACCGACAATCCGGTTTCGTGGACCGACGATTTGATGGCCTGCGCGATGTATTCGGGATTGAAGCGACCAGCGAGTTGTTCAGCCGTTCGCTTTATCACACGCGATCCCAAGCGCTGCTCGTTGCGGAGAACCTGCGTGGGCGGCGCCTTCAGATCCCAGACAATACCGAGCAAGGACAAAGTCACCAAAACATAATAGGTCACATCAATCTCCCACCACCGGAAGCCTTGCCGCGCACTGCTTTGGTAGGCGTGATGATTGTTGTGCCAACCCTCACCCATCGTAAACAGAGCCAGCAGCCAATTGTTGCGGGAGTCATCGCCCGTAACGTACCGCTTGCGCCCGTGAACATGCGCGAGGGAGTTGATGCAAAACGTGGCGTGATACAGCAGCACGGTGCTCCAGAAGAAACCGACCACGAGTCCGGGCCATCCGGCGATGAGGAAGCACAGACCTGCGACCACGATCGCCGGCAAGACCTCCAATCTGTGAAGCCACATCAACTCCGGATACGAGGCAAAATCCGCAACTTTCGTCAGATCAGTTGCATCGTGCTGTCGATAAAAAATCCACCCGAGATGACTGTACGCGAAGCCCTTATGCCCCGGCGAATGCACATCTTGCTCGGTATCCGAATGAAGATGGTGATGTCGATGTTTCGCGGCCCACCAAAGGACGCTTTTCTGAGCGCTGCTTTGGGCGAGAAATGCGAGGATGAATTGAAACGTCCTGCTCGTTGAATAAGCCCGATGCGAGAAGTACCGATGATAGCCGGCGGTGATCGCAAACATGCGCAGCCAGTATAGCGCGACGCAAATTGCGGTCGCTTGCCATGAGACGCCCGTCCAGATCGCCGCCAGACACCCCACGTGGACCAGCAGAAACGGGAGGACCTGCGGGTACATGATGTCGTCGTGCTGCCGAGCTGGATCGATATTGGTGGACACGCTCGCGACCTCAGCTGCTTCAATGCGCAGGCCGTTTCGCCGGCGGACGGTTCAAGTCCTGGTCCTGGCGGGCATTGCGCGCGGTGTTGACAAAGAGAACCCCGCGGCCGGGTGACCGGTCGCGGGGTCGCGTAACCAGAGGCTTTGCCAGTTCATCCGGGGTCAAAGCATCATGGCCGATTGTCGCAGCTTACATCGCGCGCAGATTGTCCGCAGCAGATTTGCCGGTCCGGCGGTCTGCAACGATCTCAAAAGAGACCTTCTGTCCCTCGTTGAGGGTGCTCATGCCGGCGCGTTCGACTGCGCTGATATGAACGAAAACGTCCTGGCCTCCCTGGTCCGGCTGAATGAAGCCGAAACCCTTCTGGCTGTTGAACCACTTCACAGTTCCCATGCTCATGGAAAATCGTCCTATAGATGCGTGTTTGGAGCCGCACTCACGAGCGCAGCAGGCGAATTCGAAGTTCAGGGGGTGAGGGTCGTCAGTCAGGCACGCTATTAGCGGCGAGGCCAAGTCGTTCGGCCGAAACTCGATCCGTGGTAAATGGCTACGGTTCGGTCATTCCGCAAGTGGCTTTCCCCCTTTTCTGACCTCGGCCGCTGCGTCCCCCTGGGGCAACAGCTGCAATTCACGGTGCTCTGCGGCAACTTTGCCTGACCGCATGGCGGGGGACATCGTGCGGTTTGGGGCCACGTGGCCTATTCCTTCTTCGCCGTCAGCCCGTCGACCATCGCGCGCGTCAAGGTTGCGATCTCGCTGCGCAGCGCGCCGATCGGCACCGCGATCAGCTTGTGCTCCAGCCCGAGCGCGACCATGCCATGGACGGCGGAGAACAGGCTGCGCGCGGTGACGCCGAGCTGCGCCGGCGAACGCTGCGGAAACAGCGCAGCGAGCGGCTTGTAGATGTGGCGGAACAATTCCATCTGCTCGGTGATTGCCCATTCCGGCACCGGCTTGCCGGGCTGCATGCGATGCTCGAACAGCGCGCGCCACAGTTCGAGATTGTCGGCGGCGAAGTCGCAATAGGCGACCGCGATCCGCACCAGCATCTCGCGCGGCGCCGCAGCCCCGCCGATCTCGGCCAGCGACAGCGAGGCATCGAGCCGCGCCAGCGTGCGCGAGCCGACGCGCAGGATCAGCTCGTCGACATCCTCGACCAGATTGTAGACGCCGCCATTGGCGACCCCGATTTCCTGGGCCAGTTCGCGGGTTTTCAGGCCACCGAGACCCTTTGCCGCAATCGCCCGTTCCGCCGCCTCGATCAGCGCTTCCCGCAGTTTTGCACGTCGTTCCAATGCCTTGGACATCTTTGATCCTTCGTTAACCATCACCTTGAGCGACGCTCAAATAATTCTTGAGCAACGCTCAGTATGTGGTACAAGAGATTCATGAGCGATGCTCATAACAGGGAGCGATGAAATGTTCAAAACTGTTTTCACTCTTTTCCGCGGCAGCGTGGCAGCAGCGGAGGAGGAACTGCAAGACCGGACAGCGCTGGTCATTCTCGACCAGCAGATGCGCGATGCCGCCGCCGCCGTCGACCGCTCGAAGCGGACCCTGGCGCTGGCGATCGCCGGCGACCAGCAGGAGGGCCGGCGGCTCGACGCCACCAACGCCCGGATCGCCGATCTCGAACAGCGCGCGTCGGCGGCACTCGAGGGCGGCCGGGAAGACCTCGCCCGCGAAGCCGCGCAGGCGATCGCCAATCTCGAAGCCGAGCGCGATGCCGCGATGACCGCACGCGCGCTGTTCGCCTCCGAGATCACGCGGCTGAGGCGCCATGTCGGCAACGCCGAGGCGCGCATCGCCGAGCTCGACCGCGGCCGGCGCCTCGCCCGTGCCTCGGAAGCGGTGCGTTCGCTGCGCCGGAGCGGCATCGAGGCGGCGCGCCCCTACGAATCGACGCTGCCGGAAGCGGAGGCGACGCTGAAGCGGCTGCGCGAGCGGCAGATGGAGATCCAGGCCGCCGACGAGGCGTTGATCGAGATCGACGCCGCCGCGGGACCGCTCGCCACCGCCGAGAAACTCGCCGAGCAGGGTTTTGGCCCGCGCATGAAATCGACCGCCGACGACGTGCTGGCGCGGCTGAAAGCCAAGCGCCCGCCCGCTGCCTGAAACCTCAAGCCTGAACTTCAAGTCTGCAATTGAACCATCGTCAAACTTCGCAACATTAAGGAGATTACCATGAACCAGACCATCCAACCCCACAGCGGCAGCTGGGTTACCTTCACCTACGCGTCCTTTGCAGCCTCCGCCTTCCTCGTCGCCGTCGGCGTGTTCTTCCTGCCGATCGACCTCTGGATGAAGGGCTATCTCACGATGGGCATCGTGATGCTGATCCAGACCTGCGTCACGCTGACCAAGACCGTGCGCGACAATTACGAGAGCAGCAAGTTCGTGAACCGCATCGAGGACGCCAAGGCGGAGCGCCTGCTGATGGAGGTCTCCAAGGCGGGGTGAGCCGAAGTCAAGTCGAAGCGGCGGGTGGTTTTTCACCCGCCGCTTTCGTCGCGAACGGGTCTCGCCCCGCGTCATTGCGAGGAGCGCTAGCGACGAAGCAATCCATTGTCACCAAGCTTGCGGAAGCATGGATTGCGTCGCTTCGCTCGCAATGACGGTGTGGATAGGCCGCCGACCGCTTACGGCCAACTTGTTCCGTTTCCGGAAGGCCTTGTTTACCCTGCGGCAAACAGCGTCAGGTTGCGCTCATGGCTCCTTAACAGGGGCGAGTGCAGAGATCGCGCCCGAGGGACAGAGAAATGGCGTCCACGGACAATCCCACGCCGGCTTCGCGCGGCAGCAAGAACCTTGGCAAGAACCTTGGCAAACATCTTGGCAAGGCGCGCGCCGCCTTTGACGGTCTGCGCAGCCATGGCGGCTTCTGGCTGAAGGCGCTGTCGCAGCCGACCATCGATCTCAGCTTGCGCACCCAGGCCGGCCAGCGCACCCGCATCGTCGAATCGCCCGGTCTGTCGCTGCCGAGGGACGAGCTCGACGCGCTGGTCGAGCAGCTGCGCATCGTCGCCGCCAAGACGCTGCCCGAGGAGAGCCTGACCTATGGCATCTTCTCCAGCGAACCTGAGCGGCTGTCGCGCGCCGTCGTCACGCTGATCTCGGAGGAAGACACCGGGCGGCCGATCGCCTTCAACGCGCTGTCGGTAATGGACGTGCCGCTCGACGGCGAGCCGGCCGAAGTCACCCATCTCGGCCTCGTCATGGTCGATCCCGATGTGCGCGGGCAGGGGCTGTCCTGGGTGCTCTACGGCCTGACCGCGCTGGTGCTGTTCGCCCGCGACGGGCTGCGGCCGAAATGGATCTCCAACGTCACCCAGGTGCCGGCGGTGGTCGGCATGGTCAGCGATACGTTCTCGGACGTCTACCCGTCGCCGCTGCCGGGCGCGCGACAGAGCTTTGCGCATCTCCAATTGGCGCGCGGCATCATGGCAAGGCATCGCGCGGTGTTCGGCGTCGGCGACGAGGCCGGCTTCGACGAGGCGCGCTCGGTCATCACCAACGCCTATACCGGCGGCTCGGACGCGCTGAAGAAGACCTTCGAGGTCGCCCCGAAACATCGCAATGCCGTCTACAACGAGTTCTGCGCGCGCGAGCTGGACTACGCGCGCGGCGACGACGTGCTGCAGCTCGGCCGCGTCGATCTTGCCGGCGCGCGCCGCTATCTCATGAGCGAGGTGCCCTCGGGCTCGCTGCCGTCGCTGCTCGCGGCGTCCGCGATGCTGGCGCTGCAGCGGCTGGTGCTGCCGGTGGTCTACTGGATGGACGACAGCCGCGCCTTCGGCACGCTGCGTCCGCGCAAGCAGGATAGCGGGGCCGCGCGATGAATTTTGACTACTACTCCTTCACCGGCCGCAATATCGGCTTCATCGACGAGCACGAGCAGCAGCTGCTGCGTCAGGCGCGGGTGTTTGTCTGCGGCGTCGGCGGCATGGGCGGCGCGGCCTTCATGGCGCTGGCGCGCGCCGGCGTCGGCAAATTCGTGATCGCCGACATCGATCGTTTCGAGGTCTCCAACCTCAACCGCCAGGTGTTCGCCTTCGCCGACGAGGTCGGGCGCGAGAAGGCGGCGGTTGCCGCGGAAGCCGCGAGGCGCATCAATCCGACCATCGAGATCGAGGTGCTTGGCGAGAACTGGACCAGCGAGCTGGCAGGGATCGCCGCGCAGTGCCCGGTCATCGTCAACGGCATGGACGATATCGCTGCCGGCGTTCATCTGTACCGGACCGCGAAGCGCGCCGATGCAACCGTGATCGACGCCTACATGTCGCCGCTGCCGTCGGTGATCGTGGTGCGCCCGCACGATCCGCGGCCCGAGCAGCGCCTCGGCTTTCCGACGCTTGGCAAGGACTGGACCGATATCACCGAGGACGACCGCCGCGCCGCGATGCGCGCCGAGATCGAGCACGTGATGCTGCATTCCTCGTCGCGCAACTATGTCGACCTCGCCATCGCCGGCGAAGTCGCCGCCGGCCGCCGCAGCCGGATGTCGTTTGCGCCGATGGTGATCTCGACCGGCATGCTGATGGCCTATGAGGCGGTCGCGCTGATCCTCGGCCGCACCTCCGGCACCGATTGTCGCGGCTGGTTTCTCAACCCGCACCGGCCCGCGATCGAGAAGCCGCGCAATGCGCTGGTCGCCGCCCTGATGCGTCCGCTGGTGCGCCGGGCCATCGATGACCTGACGGGCGGCAAATGACCTCCGGGGTGATCGCCGATTCCATCGTCAATCTGTGCGGCGCCATTGGGCTCGCCGTGGCGATGATGACGTTCTACCGGCGCGATCCAAGGAGCCCGTTGACGCGCCGCCTGCTGCTCGCGCTCGGCGTGATCGCGATCCTGTTCCTCGACCGCGGCCTTGCCTGGTGGACCGGAAGCCGCCTGCTCGACCGCCTCTCGGTGATCCCGGCCTCGCTGGTCCCGCTCGGCGCCCTGATCGTCACCGAAGGCATTTTGCGGCGCCACGCGCCGCGCGCGGTCAAGATCGCGGCGCTCGCGGGCGCCATCCTGCTCGGGCTTGGCGGCCTGTTCGGACTGCAACGGCTGGCGATGCCTTACGCGATCGCGCTGGCGCTGTTCCAGCTGCTGGGCTTCGCCACTTGCGCGCTGCTGCTGGCAACGCGCGATCGCGCCGCGCTGATGGCAGCGGAGAACCGCAGCATCGGCCGCATGGCGGTCGGTGCGCTGGTCGTGATCCCGTTCATCCTGACCGATTTCCGCACCCTGTTTCCCGATATCCCTGTGCGGCTCGGCGCGCTGGGCGCGCTGCTCACCGTGACCGTGATGCTGATCGCCGGCGGCGGCGCCGAGACGCGCCGGCACGGCCTTGCGATGATGGCGCTGCGGCTGATCTCGTCGGGCCTCTTGGGTCTCGCCGCTGCCTTCATGGCGCCCGACGTCGACGCCGCGCAGATGATCCGTTTCGTCGCGGTTGCGATCGCCGGCGTCCTGACCATCGGGTTGATGACGGACGCGCTGCGGGCGCTGTTCGAATCGCAGGAGCCGGGCGTGCTCAACTCAGTCGCGGCATCGCCGGCGCAGACAAGGGAGCAGTTGATCGCCGAGTTGGCGCGGCATCCGATCTTCGAAAGCGCGCGGCGCTTCCGCGAGAACGAGCTCGCGCTCTACGATCCGCCGCTGCTGCACGACTTCCTGTCGACACGGCGTGTGCTGCGGCGGTCCGACGCGCCGTGGGGACTGGCGCCGACCGATCCCGCGGCCGAGCGCATCGTGTCGCTGATCGCGGCCAACAACGCCTCCCATGTCATCGTGCTCGGACACGATCCGCTCGACCTGATCGTGCTCGCGGTGCCCGTCACCGCGGCCGACCCCGCCACTGAAACCGCGCTGGCGCTGGTGCGCCGGCTGCTGGCGTTGACCCCGGAGGCCAAATGACATCAGAGATCCGCGAGGGCGACCGCAGGGCGGCATTCGACGCCGCGCTCAATGCCTATGGATCCGACAGCCTCTACGTGCCGCCGCTGTGGAGCGATTTCGACCGGATGTTCGATCCGGCGAAGAACCCGTTCGTCACCGAAGGCCACGGCCGCTATGCGCTGTTCTCCGCGCATCGCGATGGACGGCCGGTCGGCCGCATCGCCGCCTCGATCCACGACGCGTCCAACCGCAAGCACGGCACCCGTCATGGTGCATTCGGCTTCTTCGACTGCATCGACGACGTCGAGGTGGCCGATGCGCTGCTGCGTGCCGCCGAGCAATGGCTGGCGGCGCGCGGCATGAGCTGCGTCGCCGGCAATTTCAATCTCACCGCGATGCAGCAGATCGGCGTGATGACCGACGGGTTCGACCATGCGCCGTTCACCGACATGATGTGGTCGCCGCCGCACATTGCACAACATCTCGAACGCGCCGGCTATGCCGCGAGCTTCCCGATGACGACGTTCGAGATCGCGCTCGACGGCGGCAAGCCGGAGCAATTGCTCGGCGACAAGCAGCGGGCCGTGCTCACTGACCCGGATTTCGTCTGGCAGCCGATCAAGCGTTCCGCCTTCAAGGTGCGGCTGGAGGACGCGCGGCTGATCCTCAATGACGGCTTTGCCGACAATCCGATGTTCGTGCCGCCGACCGCCGCCGAATATCTGTTCCAGGCCGGCGACATGATGTGGATCATCGACAAGCGGATTTCGACCGTGGTCTATCACCGCGGCCGGCCCGCCGGCGCGATCATCGCGATCCCCGACCTCAATCCGCTGATCAAGGCGATCGACGGCCGGGTCGGGCTGTCAGCGCCGTTCAAATTCGTGCAGCACCGCGTGATGAACAGGCGCGCGGTGCTGATCTATCAGTCGGTCTGCCGCGACCTGCACAATCGCGGCCTCAACGGCGCGATGCTCTACCGCACCGCGCTGGCGTTGCAGGAGGCCGGCTACCGCACGCTGGGCGGCACCTGGATCGCCGATATCAACGGTCCGTCGCTGCGCCAGGTCGAGAAGGTCGGCGCAAGGCCGCTGCACCGGCTGCATCTGTTCACCAAGCGGCTGGCCGCGGCATGAGCGCGCTGACGCCGGATCTGCTGCGCGAGGTGGTCGCGGAGGCGCGGCTGGCGCCGAGCGTCCACAACATCCAGCCGACCCGCTGGCGCCTGCTCGGCGACGGGCGGCTGGCGCTGGTCGATGCGACCGGCGTGCGCGCGCCGGTCGCCGACCCCGCGGGGCATGACGTTCTGGTGTCGCACGGCGCGGCGCTGGAGGGCATGAGCCTCGCGCTCAATCGCCGCGGCTTCGCAATCACGGGCATCACCACGCTCGAGCAGCCGCTGTCGCCGCAATTTGCCGTGCTCTGCTCTTTTGCGATCAAGCAAGGAGCCGAGCCCGATCCGCTGGCGGACCTCGTGGCACGCCGCATGTCGTGGCGCGGCAAGTTCGCGGCATCGCCGGACGATGCGGCGGCGCTGGCGCAGCTAGCTGCCGCGCGCGACGATGTGATCTGCATTGGCGATCGCCGGGCGATTGCCGATATCGCCGGCTGGGCCGATCGGGCCGAATTCTCCTTTGTCCGCGGTGACGACTACCGGGCCGAGCTGCTCGCATGGATGCGGCTGTCGCCCGGCCATCCGCACTATCTGCTCGACGGGCTCAACCGTGATGCGCTGGCCATGAATGTGGTCGAGGCCACTGCCGCGCGCTACGTGCTCGGCACCCTGTTCAAGCCGCTCGATCGTTTCGGCCTCGCCGCGTCGTTGCTTGCCGACGGCGCCAAGACCGCGTCGGCATCGGCGATCGTGCTGTTTTGCCGTCCCGTCGGTGAGGATCCACTCACGACCGGTCGGCATTTCTACCGCGCATGGCTGGAGATCGATCGCGCCGGTTTCGCGGCGTGCCCGATTTCGGCGCTATCAGATCATCCTGACTTCAACGACCGGCTGCGAAAGCTCGGCAAAATCGGCGCCGATCTGCGCCTCGTCAACGTGTTCCGCATCGGCCGGCCATCAAAACCGATCAAACCGCGGCATTTCCGGTTGCCGGTTGACCGGCTCATTGTCTGAAAATTAAGCTGCAATCCCCGCTGTCAAAACTTCACGCGGTCGTGCTATGACGCCGCCCGCTAACCAACGACCGGTGGAGATGATGTCGAAGCAATCGCTGCGCGAGGAGGCCGAACGCCTCATCCGCGAGACCATGGAAAAGCGGAACTTGGTCATCAAGCAGGGCACGACCCGGATCGAGGCCGTTTGCGGCAAATGCGGTGCGCCGAACCGGGTGCAGGCGGAAAAGGGCCAGTCCCGCGTCAAATTCACCTGCAAGAACTGTGACTACAAGCAGGAAACGCTGTAGGCGAGCCGCCCTCCCGTCATCCTGAGGAGCCGCGAAGCGGCGTCTCGAAGGATCGACGGCCACCGGCCGGGCCGTGCATCCTTCGAGACGCGCGCGAGAGCGCGCTCCTCAGGATGACGGGTATCGCTGCGCTCCACCCATCCTACGAAGCAGGTCTACTTGAATACTTCGCAGACCGTGACGTGATCCGGCGCGATCCGGGCCGCGGCGCGCAGCGAGACGCTGTGCCACCAGGCGTCGAGCGCGTGGCGGTCGCAGGCGAGCTTCACGCTCATCCCGCCGGCGAACGTGATCCAGTCCGCAAAGCTCGCGCGCGACACCGCGATCACGACGGGGATGTCGGCGCCGAGCGCGCGCTCGATCACAAAGCCGAGCCCCTTGCCGTCGCGTTCCCGCTTGCCAAATCGATTGACGATGACGAGATCGGCGCCTCCGGCGAGCGCGTCGGCGACGCGGATGCCGGCGGCCTGCAGCCGCGACAGATCGAGCTTGCAACCGGTCGCGCCGGGACTCGCAGGAGTTCGGCTCGGCGGTTGCGCCAGCAGCAGCGTCTCGCCGCTATGCACCAGCACGGCCGACAGGGTGGAGTCCGCACACTGGCCTGATTGCACCATGCCGACCACGCGTGCGCCGCGTGCTCTCAGATCGGCAGCGAAGTCGCGCAGGATGGCATCGGGATCGTCATTGGCATCATAGACCAGGGCGGCAAGGTCGCATTGGGCGTCGAACATGACGGGCTCTGTTCGTTATGGAGGGGATGGGCGACCGCGGCACCGAGGCGTCGCGGCCGCATGTTGATGGATCAGGCGGCCGGCGGGCCGTTGATGATCTGCAGCTGGGTGAACTCGGCAAGGCCTTCCTCGGCGAATTCGGTGCCGATGCCCGACTGCTTGGCGCCGCCGAACGGAATGTTCGGGGCCATGTCGAGGTGCTTGTTGATCCACACCGTGCCGGCCTCGATCCGGGTCGCGATCTCGTGCGCGCGCTTGATGTCGGACGACCAGACCGATGCGCCGAGGCCGTAGGTGGTGGCATTGGCGCGGCGGATCACATCGTCCTTGTCGGAGTACTTGATGACAGGCAGCACCGGACCGAACTGCTCCTCGTCGACCAGTTTGGAGCCTTCCTTGATGTCGCGCACGATGGTCGGCTCGATGAAATAGCCGGGGCGGTCCATCGCGGCGCCGCCGGCGATCACATTGCCGTTCTTGCGGGCGTCGTCGAGGAACGCCTTGACCTTCTCGTACTGCATCTTGTTCTGCAGCGGCCCGAGTTTCGTTCCCTGCTTGGAGCCGTCGTCGACCACGGTGTTCTTCGCGATCGCGACCAGCTCGTTGCAGATCTCGTCATAGACCGACTCGTGCACGTAGAGCCGCTTGATGGCGAGGCAGACCTGGCCGGAGTTCTGGAACGCGCCCTCGAAGATCCCGGGCGCGACCTTCTTCGGATCGACGTCGTCGAGCACGATGCCGGCATCGTTGCCGCCGAGCTCGAGCGTGATCCGCTTCAAGGTCTGCGATGCGCTCGCCATCACCTTCTGGCCGGTCGCGGTCGAGCCGGTGAAGGAGATCTTGCGGATGTCGGGGTGCTTGGTCATGTGGTCGCCGAGATCGTTGGCATCGGCGATGAAGTTGAGCACGCCCTTCGGCAGGATGTCCTTGACCAGTTCGGCAAAGCGCAGCGAGGCCAGCGGCGTGGTCGGCGCAGGCTTCACCACCAGCGTATTGCCGGCGAGCAGTGCCGACGGCAGCTTGAACGCCAGGATCAGCAGCGGATAGTTCCAGGGAATGATCGCGCCGACCACGCCGAGCGGACGGCGATAGGCCTCGACCTTGCGGTCGCCGGAATTCTCGATCACGCGCATCGGCAGTTCGAGCGAGCCGAGATAGCAGAAGAAGCCGGCCATGCCCATCACCTCGCCGGTGGCATCGGCGAGCGGCTTGCCCTGTTCGCTGGTGAGGATATGCGCGAGCTCGTTGGCGTTGGTCTCGATCACCTCGGCTATCTTGATGATGAGCTTGCGACGCTCCTCGATCGGCGTGGCGGCCCAGGCCGGATAGGCGGCCTTCGCGGCGGCGACGGCCTTGTCGAGCTGTTCCCTGGAGGCGCGCGGGCATTGCGCCACCACCTCTTCGGTCGCCGGATTGAGCACCGGCATGGTCTGGTCGCCGGGTACCATCTTGCCGTCGATGAGAAGCTTGTAATCACTCATTGGCCTTGCTCTCCCTGGTCGTGGACCTCGCTATATTCATATGTATATCACGGCTGCGGCGTCGACGCCACGGCCATTCAGGGCACGCGCGCGGCACTGCCGAATTGAATGAATTCTCTGGAGAATCGTGAAGAAAAATCAGCCTGAGCTTCGTGCCGATTTATTCGCGGTTGCCCGCGCGGCGTCAATCGGGGCACCGCTGGCTTCAATAGATTCTAATGCCGCGCGCGGCTCTGCCGATGGCTGCCGCGGCTATAATTTTAAGGGCTGGACGCTGGTCGTCTTCGCGATATATTGAATGGAATATAACGATGATCCGGAGTGCCGGCATGCAGATCGAAACCCAGGAGCTCACCACCTGCGAAGTCGCGTCCGATGGCTGCGCCATTTCGCTTGGCTTCGTGGACGGCAAGGGCGAGCCCGCAACCATCCGCCTGTCGATCAACCAGGTCGGCGCGCTGGTCATGACCTTGCCCGGGCTGATCAGCAAGGCGCTGCAGACCCGCTTCGGCGACCAGACCTTGCGCTACGCCTATCCGCTGGATTCCTGGGTGATCGAGCAGTCGACCGATCCGGCGCAGGGCATGATGACGCTCAAGACCACGGACGGCTTCAGCGTCTGCTTCTCGATTCCGCGCGCCCAGCAGAGCGAGCTCGGCGAGGCACTGGCGGCGCAGCCGGTGACAAGGGTGCAGATGCGCGCGAATTAAGATCGTAGCTTCGTAGGGTGGGTTAGCCGAAGGCGTAACCCACCAATTGTGCCGCGGCGGGAGAAGAGGTGGGTTACGCTCGGCCAACCCACGCCCCGGACTATCACCGTCATCCTGAGGAGCCGCGAAGCGGCGTCTCGAAGGATGAATCGGCCCCAGTCGGGCCGTCGACCCTTCGAGACGCGCTTCGCGCTCCTCAGGGTGACGGGATAAATAGCCGCGTAGGATGGGTGGAGCGAAGCGATACCCATCAAATAGCTGGCCGCGGGAGAGATGATGGGTTTCGCTTTGCTCTACCCATCCTACGATTCCCCGCGGCTCACTTCCCCTTCACGAACGCGGCGAACGCATCGCCGTAATCCGGATGCCAGCGCGACAGCGGCGGGCGGTTCTCGACGATGTCGCCGGCGGCCCACAGGATGCGGCGTTCGTCGAGCGCGCGCGGCACGTCGTTGTCGGGGCAGAGGATGTAGAAGTCGCCGGCTTCGAGGCGTTCGATCATGAAGTCGACGGTCTGCTCCGCAGTCCACGCGCCGGCCGGCTTCTCGGTGCGGCCGCGGGCGGTCAGCCCGGTGAAGACGAAGCCCGGGATCAGGAGATGCGCCGTGATCTTGCGGCCGTCGGTGTTGCGCAGCTCGTGCTGCAGCGCTTCGGTGAATGCCTTCACGCCGGCCTTGGAGACGTTGTAGGCGGGATCGCCCGGCGGCGTGGTGATGCCCTGCTTGGAGCCGGTGTTGATGATCAATCCCGGCCGGCCGCGCTTGATCATGTTGGGCGCGAACGCCTGGGTGCCGTTGATCACGCCCCACAAATTGACGCCGAGGATGCGCTGCCAATTGTCCGCGGGCCCGAACATCGCACTGCCGGGCTGGATGCCGGCATTGTTCATCAGGATGTCGGTGCCGCCGAACTTCTTCGCGACCGCGGCCTCCAGGCCTGCCACCTCGTCGGCGCGGCTGACATCGACCGCCGCCGTCATGATATCAGCCGCGCCGTCCGGCGCCGCAGATGACAGTTTTGTCGCAGCATCCTTCAGCCGGTCGTCGCCGAGGTCGGCGATGCAGACCTTCATGCCGGCCTGCGCGAACCGCAATGCGGCGGCAAGCCCGATGCCGGACGCACCGCCGGTGATCACGGCAACATGATTGGTTGATATCACGGGGTGGGGCATCGGTGGTCTCCGGACACATGTGTGGCTGAGGTTCAGTCGCTATCGTACCATGCACGCGCGCGCATGGGAGGTTTTCGTGCGCGCCGCCCCTGATCAACGCCGGCTCGGCTTTACGGTTTCGCGTTCGCGCTGTAGAATTCGGGATATAACGCTTCCAAAAGACCTCAGCCGACATTTTACAGGGAGTGCAAATATGGCTGTTTCGCAGGCTATTCCGATCACGCGCCATCCTTATGCCGATGGCTCCTACAAGAAGATGCTGATCGACGGCAAATGGGTCGACGCCGCCTCCGGCAAGAAATTCGAGACGCATAATCCCGCGACCGGCGAGCTGCTCGCATCGGTCGCCGAGGGCGATGCCGAGGACATCAACCGTGCGGTCGCGGCGGCGCGCCGCGCGTTCGAAGGCCCCTGGAGCAAGGTGAAGCCGTTCGAGCGGCAGAACATGCTGCTCAAGCTCGCCGAACTCGTCGAAGCCAATTTCGAGGAACTGTCCCAGCTCGACACGCTCGACATGGGCGCCCCGATCAGCCGGACCCGCGGCAACCGCCTGCGCGCGCTCGGCATGCTGCGCTACTATGCCGGCCAGGCGCCCGCCATCCATGGCGAGACCATCGAGAACTCGTTGCCCGGCGAGATCTTCTCCTACACGCTGAAGGAGCCGATCGGCGTGGTCGGCGCCATCATTCCCTGGAACGGGCCGCTGACCGCCTCGATCTGGAAGATCGGCCCGGCGATCGCGACCGGCTGCACCGTGGTGCTGAAGCCGGCCGAGGAATCGCCGCTGACCTCGCTGCGCATCGGCGAGCTCTGCATGGAGGCCGGCATTCCGCCCGGCGTCGTCAACGTCGTGCCGGGCTATGGCGAGACCGCGGGCGCCGCGCTCGCCTCGCATCCGGATGTCGACAAGGTCGCCTTCACCGGATCGCACGTCACGGGCCAGTCGATCATTCGTGCCTCGGCCGGCAACCTCAAGCGCGTCTCGCTCGAGCTCGGCGGCAAATCGCCGGACATCGTGTTCGCCGACGCCGATCTCGACGCCGCGGTGCCGGGCGCGGCGATGGCGGTGTTCGCCAATTCGGGCCAGATCTGCAGCGCCGGCACGCGGCTGTTCGTCGAGCAGAAGGTCTATGACGAATTCGTCGGCCGCGTCGCTGAGTTCGGCAGGAAGCTGCAGGTCGGCAACGGCCTCGACCCCAACACCCAGATTGGTCCCCTGGTGTCGCAGCAGCAGATGGACCGCGTGTCGGGCTATCTCGACATCGGCCAGAAGGAAGGCGCCAAGGCGCTTGCCGGCGGCGGCCGCCTCACCGAGGGCGCGCTGTCGAAGGGCTATTTCGTGCAGCCGACCGTGTTCGCCAATGTGCAGGACAACATGCGCATTGCGCAGGAGGAGATCTTCGGCCCGGTGATCTCGGCGATCTCGTTCAAGGATCCGGACGAACTGATCAAGCGCGCCAACGCCACCACCTTCGGCCTCGGTTCGGGCGTCTGGACCACCAATGTCAGCAAGGCGCACCAGGTCGCCAAGGCGCTACGTGCCGGCTCGGTCTGGGTCAATTGCTACCAGGCGATGGATCCGGCGGTGCCGTTCGGCGGCTACAAGATGAGCGGCTACGGCCGCGAGTCCGGCAAGCAGCACGTCGAGGAATATCTCAACGTCAAGGCGGTCTGGATCAAGACCGGCTAGATCGTTCGGTTCGACCGCATCTTGCTCACCTCTCCCCGCCTGCGGCTCTCCGATTCACACATTTTGGAGTCTCAGGGTCGAGCCGTATTTGATGCGCTGGAAGTCGTCGAGGCCCCGGCGCATGGTTTTTGGGCCGGGTTTGTCATAGTAACCGGTCCAGCCGCCAAGACGAGCGATGACCCATGCGGCGAAGGCGAGCGATCCCTTTGAATGCGGGTTCTGTTGGCGCGCGGTTTTGCCT
>NZ_JADYVV010000050.1:0-67400 GCF_020194035.1 Bradyrhizobium sp. BRP56 | reverse complement strand
CCCGGGCCCCAATCCGCGCGCCCCCTCCCTCACGCTTCCGACTCTTCATGTCGCCGATCATTTCCGTATCCAATCTTTCAAAAACCTATGGCTCCGGCTTCAAGGCGCTGAAGGGCATCAATCTCGATATCGTCAAAGGCGAGATCTTCGCGCTGCTCGGGCCGAACGGCGCCGGCAAGACCACGCTGATCAGCATCATTTGCGGCATCGCCAATCCGAGCGAGGGCCGCATCACGATCGGCGGGCACGACATCATCGCCGACTATCGCGCGGCGCGGTCGATGATCGGGCTGGTTCCGCAGGAACTGCACACCGACGCGTTCGAGTCGGTGTGGGCGACCGTCAGCTTCAGCCGCGGCCTGTTCGGCAAGCCGAAGAACCCCGCCCATATCGAGAAGGTGCTGCGCGACCTGTCGCTGTGGGACAAGAAGGACGACAAGATCATCACGCTGTCCGGCGGCATGAAGCGCCGCGTGATGATCGCCAAGGCGCTGTCGCACGAGCCGCAGATCCTGTTCCTCGACGAGCCGACCGCCGGGGTCGACGTCGAATTGCGCAAGGGCATGTGGGAGGTGGTCCGCGCGCTGCAGGCTTCCGGCGTCACCATTATCCTGACCACGCACTACATCGAGGAAGCCGAGGAGATGGCCGACCGCATCGGCGTCATCAACAAGGGCGAGATCATCCTGATCGAGGACAAGGCGACCTTGATGCAGAAGCTCGGCAAGAAGGAGCTGACCCTGCAGTTGCAGAACAAGCTCGAGGCCATTCCCGATGTTCTGTCTGCCTACAATCTCGAATTGTCCGACGACGGCCGCACCGTGACCTACGACTACGATACCAAAGGCGACCGCACCGGCATCACCAGCCTGCTCAACGATCTCCGCAATGCCGGCATCCGCATCTCGGACCTCGATACCAAACAAAGCTCCCTCGAAGACATCTTCGTCAGCCTCGTGAGGGCGCCATGAACTACCGCGCAATCCGGGCCATCTACCTGTTCGAAATGGCGCGCACCTGGCGCACGCTGCTGCAGAGCATCGTCTCGCCGGTGGTGTCGACCTCGCTGTACTTTGTGGTGTTCGGCGCCGCGATCGGCTCGCGCATCACCGAGGTCGAGGGCGTCAGCTACGGTACCTTCATCGTGCCGGGGCTCGTGATGCTATCGGTGCTGACCCAGAGCATCTCCAACGCCTCGTTCGGCATCTACTTCCCGAAATTCGTCGGCACGATCTACGAGATCCTGTCGGCGCCGATCTCCTATTTCGAGATCGTCATCGGCTATGTCGGCGCCGCCGCCACCAAGTCGATCATCCTCGGCCTGATCATCCTGGCGACGGCCGGGCTTTTCGTCCCCTTGCATATCCAGCATCCGGTGTGGATGCTGACCTTCCTGGTGCTGACGGCGGTCACCTTCAGCCTGTTCGGCTTCATCATCGGCATCTGGGCCGATGGCTTCGAGAAGCTGCAGATGATCCCGATGCTGGTGGTGACACCGCTGACCTTCCTCGGCGGCAGCTTCTATTCGGTGAACATGCTGCCGTCGGGCTGGCGCACCATTACGCTGCTCAATCCCGTGGTCTATTTGATCTCCGGCTTCCGCTGGAGCTTCTACGAGATCGCCGATGTCAGCGTGCCGCTGAGCCTCGGCATGACCGTGGGATTCCTCGTGGCCTGCATGGCCATCGTGGCGTGGATATTCAGGACCGGCTACCGGCTGAAGAACTGACTTGCAAGCAAGTCATTCCGGGGCGCGCCTTAGCGCGAACCTCAGATGCGCAATTGCGCATCGGGGAATCTCGCGCTGTCACTTCGAGATTCCGGGTTCATGCTTCGCATGCCCCGGAATGACCCTCGCCCGTAGCAAGGATGGAGCGAAGCGCAATCCGGGACCTTTATCGCCAAGCCCGCAGAACCCGGATTTCGCTTCGCTCCATCCGGGCTACAGGTTCTTCAACGATCAATAGCAGTGGAAATGGCCGTGGCGGTAATAGCCGCGGCAGCGGTGGCCACGGCGGTAACCGCGATCGGGGATGCCGAACACGCCCTTGACCGCGCCCATGGCGCCACCGACACCAGCGCCGACGGCGCCGCCAACCACGCCGCCCACCGGGCCTGCGACCCGATTGCCCTCATAGGCGCCCTCATGAGCGCCGCGGACGATGCCCTGGGCATGGCTTGCATGGGGGACTGCGACCAGCGTCAAAGCGAGGGCTGCGGCCGCAAGCAGGAGCCGCGCGGAGAGGCCGGCTGGGACGACGGCCGCGGTCTTCACCTTGGTGTTGTTCATCTGGATTCCTTGATGCGCGGCGCGAACGCGCCGCCGGGGATTTGTGAAACGCCCATGCGGCCAAATGGTTGCGTGTCGGAGACCGATTGGGCCGTCGTCGCGGCCTGCTCGCGAAAAAGTCAGCCCGCCGTGACTGGCAGGCCCGGCTTCGGCCTTGTTTGCGCCGCGCGCGGGATTAACCATGGCGATTGATCACAGCCTTGGCCCGCCACTGGAACCAAGTTCGGATTCCGTGCATATTGATTGCCGGGGACGGAGAGCCGCGGCTTCGCGAGCAGGCCTGGAGGCCAAAGGTAAAATGCGTTCGTTCCTCATTGCGTTCACGTCCGTGATGCTCTTCACCGCCGGCGCCGCACAGGCCAAGGTCGATATCACCATCGACAAGGACAACCAGCAGATGACCGTCGCGGTCGACGGCGTCGCGCGCTATCACTGGCCGGTCTCGACCGGCATCCCGTCGCGCGAAACGCCGAACGGCAGCTTCCGCGCCTTCCGCATGGAAGAGGATCACTACTCCAAGGAATTCGACGACGCGCCGATGCCGCACTCGATCTTCTTCACCAAGATCGGGCACGCGATTCACGGCACCGACTCGGTGAGCCGCCTCGGCACGCCGGCCTCGCATGGCTGCGTGCGGCTGTCGCGCGAAAACGCAACCACGCTTTACTCGCTGGTCCAGAAGGAAGGCGTGCTCAACACCACCGTGACGCTGACCGGCTCGTCGCAGGTCGCGCTGGCGCGCAATCCGCGTGGGCGCAATGGCACCGCCGTCGCCCGCCGCGCGCCGCAGCAATATGACGAGCAGTACGGCACCGCCGCCGCCGGCGATCCGGTCGTGCTGACGCCGCAGCCGCGAGACTATCCGGCGCAGGCCCGCACCGATGACGGCTACATCTATCCGGCCGACGGCAGCTCGACCGATCGCCGCTATCCTGCACCGCCGTCAAGCCGCCGCGTCTACGATGCGCAGGCCTATGGCCAGCAGCAGCAGCAGCAGTACTACGGCAATCAGGGCTACGCACCGGCGCCGCAGGGCTACTACCAGCCGCGCCCCGCCTATCAGCCGCGCGGCTTCTACGGCAACACCTATCAGGATTAGTGTGCTGAATGCGAAGTTCGTGCGATTTCGCGGCAGCCACTTTCACGAACTTCGCATTCATAAAGCACACTAGAATCATAAGTTTGCTAGTGTCCTTATCGAATCCGAAGTTCGCTCCGAAGGTGCGGCAAATGATGCGAACTTCGGATTCGGGACACTAGAGCGTTTTCGAGCGAAGTGGGCGCCGGTTCGCGTCAAGAAAACGCGTCAAAAGAAATCTGCCGCGCGCTCCTCGTCCGCTGACGGCGCCGCAGGCAGCGCCGTCAGTTCACGCTCCCCTCACCCGCTTGTGACCGTCGGAAAGGCCGCCCGTCATCGTGCGCCGTGGCCCGTCGTCGCGTCGTCATCTGATTGTAAAACTAGCCCGATATTCGGCGGCACAAGCGCCCGCCTGGCCCCTGGAGGCCGATTCACGCGGCATGCCCGATGAAATCAGGGCGAGAAGCGCGGGTCACGTAGGCAAGATCAGAGGTCGACATGAAACGGGGCATCATTGTCCTTTGCCTGTGCGTCGTGGCGATGGCCGCTTATTTCACGACGGACAGATGGGCCATCCGTCACACGACGCTGACGTTCCACGACGTTCTGCGCGACGACCGCGACGTCACGGTCGAGGTCGCGGTGCGCCGCGACCGGCAAATGCAGGCAATGGCCGAGATGATCGAGCTGCCGGTCGCGATCTTGAGCCACGGCAACACCGTCAAGAACACCGAGTACTCGTTCCTCACCAATTTGTTCGCGTCGCGCGGCTACCTCGTGGTCAGCATTCAGCATGATCTCGACACCGACGCGCCGATGGTTACCAAGGTCGGCGAGGAATATGTCGGCCGCCGCATGCAGTACAATCGCGGCGTCTTCAACATCATGTATGCGATCGACGAGCTCAAGAAGGTCTATCCGAACGCAAACTATCGCCAGCTGACGTTGATCGGCCATTCCAACGGCGGCGACATCTCGATGTTCTTCGCCAAGCAGCATCCCGACCTGGTGAAGAAGGTCGTCACGCTGGACAATCTGCGCGTCCCCTTCATCACCGACGGCAGGATCAAGATCCTCTCGTTCCGCTCCAGGGATCCGGTGTTCAAGGCCGATCCCGGCGTCGTGCCGGACGACGAGACCTGTGCGAGACTCGGCATCAAGGTGGTCAGAACCGAATTCCAGCACAACGATCTCAGCGACCGCGGCCCGGACAGCGCGAAGTCGTCGATCCAGGCCGGCGTGGAGCAATTCCTCGACGAGGATGCCGGCGAGAGCACGCCGACGATGCCGCTGCTCGCTGCCTCGACGCCCGCCTCCGCGAGTGCGGCGCCGCCAGAGAACAAATAGTCGCGTCGCGCTGAAGGCGAGCTGGCGCTCTCCGTCGGACAGCTCTCCGTTCCGATTGAATCGGAACGGAGCTCTAGCTTCTTGCTTTGACTCTAGGCGCGCGCGTGGCGATAGCCGGCAGCAACGAGCCAGATTGCGGAAAGCAGGAAATAGAACGCGCCGAAGCCCGCATAGGGAGCGACGTCGAGAATGGTCGGCGCAACGGTGCCGATGGACTGGCTGATCATGTAGCCGCCGGCGAGTGCCGACTGTGCGCCACTGAGGATCATCGCCCATTGCGCACCATAATGACGCCAGCGCCTGACGCCGGTGTACAATTGCAGCACGCCCGCGAGGATCGCCCAAACCCCGAACACGGCCAGGACGGCATAGCTGCTGTGGCTGAGCGCCACGATCACGGCAAGCGTCGTGATCGCGCTGACCGCGACATTCAGGGCCTGGGATGGGTTGGCCTTCAGCCCGCCATTGACCCGGGCATCAGCCAGATTGGCGATGCCGTCCCACGCCGGGTAGATCACGAGCAGCAGCGCGGCAGGGCCGGCTTGGTCGTTGAACAGAACGGCGGCGGCGACCCAGGCGACCGAGAAGATGGCGCGCCCGAGATAATAGGATCGCAGCCAGGTGGATTGGGTCGAAAGTTGGCTTTGCATTGACAGGCTCCTTGTTTATATTCCTACTAGTAGGTAGACAACAATTCCGAGTCAATCTGGCGCTCGGACGCCCTGTGAGGAGAGGAAAGCCTTGATTTATCTTGTGGATTTACCTACTGGAAGGTAGGCATGACGTGAACGTGATGACTTCGACTTCTGAAAAAATTCTCGACGTCGCGCAGCCCCTCATTGTCGCGGGGGGCTATAACGGCTTCAGCTATGCCGACATCTCCGATGCCATCGGCATCCGGAAGGCGAGCATCCACCATCACTTCCCGACCAAGGCCGAGCTGGTCTCGGCGCTGGTGGATCGCTACCGGCAGCAGACCGAGCTGGGCCTGAAGTCGCTTCGGGAGCAATTCGCAAGCCCGGCCGACCAACTGCAGGCTTACGTGAACTTCTGGCAGGCGTGCATCGACGATGCCTCGCTGCCGTTCTGCGTCTGCGCGATGCTTGCCGGCGAGATGCCGATGTTGCCGGACGAGGTCGCCTCGCGCGTCCGCGCCCATTTCCATCATCTTGCGGGATGGCTCAGCTCGGTGCTGCAGGCCGGCGCGGAACAGCATCTGTTCCGGCTGGACAAGCGGCCGGACGAGGAGGCCCAGATGCTGATGGCATCGGTTCATGGGGCAATGCTCTCGGCGAGGGCTTTCGACAATCCCGGAATGTTTGCCGCGATCGTCAAGCCCCAGTTCGCCAGACTGCTGGTAGCCGATCGCTAGAGAATTATCGCGCGGAAGCCGCCGCGATTGGTTCGGCTTGCAGGTCCTACTGCTCGCCGTCGCGCAGTCGGCGGTACACCGCTCCAAGCACGTTCGAATAGTCGTCGGTCCAGACCCGCTGCTTCTCGTCGGCTTCGGTCTCGGTCCAGACATCCGACGATGCGAGCTTGCCGACGTCTTCCTCCTCGCGCGCGGAGACCACGACCGAGGTCGAGAAGATGTACTCGTTGTCGCGGCCGGAATCCTCGCTGTAGACCCAGCTCTTCATGTCGTTGGCGTCGGCAATGCCGACCACGACGCTGGCAAGTTCGAGGTGACGGTTGGAGACGTGCATCACGACCGCGCCCTGCGGCGCCAGCTTCTCCTTGTAGATCGCCATCGCCTCCTCGGTCGCGAGATGGATCGGGATCGCGTCCGACGAATAGGCGTCGACGATGATCAGATCGTAGGCGCCGTCCGGCTCCTTGGCGAAGGTCAGTCGCGCGTCGCCGATGACAGGCTTGAGGTTCGGCTCGCAGTTCTGGATGTAGGTGAAGTATTTCGGATCGCGCGCGGTATCGACCATCGACTGGTCGATCTCGAAGAAGCGCCAGTCCTCGCCGGGGGCCGACGCGCAGGTCAGCGTCCCCGAACCTAGCCCGATCACCGCCACCTTCAGCGGCGCGCCCTTACGCTCGCGGATCGCTGATATCGCCCGCCCGATGCCGCCGTCCTTGTGATAGTAGCTGATCGGTTCGGGCATTCCGGCGACCGGCGTGCCGTCATCGTTCTTGAACTTCTCGGCGCCATGGATCGTGGTGCCGTGCATCAGCACGTGATACTGCCCGTTCGGCGTCACCACGATCTTGTGCACGCCGAAGAAGCTGCGCACGGTTTCGACGCGGCCGTCGTCGGATGGATAGGCACGCAGCACCACCAGCGCGACCACGACGGTGGCGAAGATCTTCCAGCGATTGGCGTTCAGCGCGAGCGCCAGCAGCGCCGAGAGCACGCCGACCGCGCCGATCACCCAGACCCGGTGCACGTCGAACCAGTTGAAGATGTCGCCGGCCGAATAGCTCGGCGCGATCAGCGCCACCGCCAGCACCGCGAGGAACGGCCAGTACCAGGCGCTCCAGCGCGGCAGCCGCTCCGCGCCGCCGGGCGGACGGCATAGCGCCGCGAGCGCCAGCAGGATCGGATATTCGGCGACCCACGAGAAAGTAAAAGGCGCAATAAGCCCCGCGAACAGGCCGCCGACCATGCCGCCGAACGACAGCGCGACGTAGAAGCCGGTGAGATATTTCGCCGCCGGGCGGGTGCGCGCGAGCTCGCCGTGACAGGCCATCGCGATGATGAAGAAGCAGAGCTGATGGCCACCGAGCGTGAGCAGCAGGTTCTGCTCGCCGCCGACCGCAAGCAGGATCACGACGCCGGCAATCGCCAGCGGCTGCGCCAGCAGCATCCATTTGTGCGGCAATAGCGGCCGCGACTGGAACACCAGCACCCAGGTCAAGAGATACAGCGACAGTGGCAGCACCCAGAGCAGGGGCGCGGCGGCGACGTCGGTCGAGATATGCGCCGTTACCGCGATCAAGAGGCCGGACGGCACCGCGGCGAGGAAGATCCAGCGCGCCCGCAGCGGCCAGGACGGCGCCGGCGCATTGGCGTCATCGACCTGCATGTCGAGGGCGGCATTGGCCGGCGACCGCAACAGCAGCAGGCCGCACCCCGCGATCAGCACGATCAACAGACCATAGCCGCCAGTCCAGATCAGGTTCTGGGTGCGCAAAGTGAACATCGGCTCGAGCAGCACCGGATAGGACAACAGCGCGAGGAAGCTGCCGATGTTCGAGGATGCGTAGAGGAAATACGGATCGGGGCCGTTCGGGTGGCCGGTGCGCACGAACCAGGCCTGCAGCAGCGGATTGTTGGCGGCGAGCGCGAAGAACGGCAGGCCGATCGAAACCGCGAACAGGCCGAGCAGCCAGATCGCATAGCCGGACGTCGGCGGCTCGCCCCAGCCGCTCCTGATCGCCAGCGGCAAGGTCAGCAACGCGACGACGAGCAGCACCAGATGCACCACGACCGGCGCAATACGGCCGTTCAGCTTCATCAAGAGATGCGCATAGGCGTAGCCGCCGAGCAGCAGCGACTGGAAGAACACCATCGCCACCGACCACACCGCCGGCGAGCCGCCGAGCCGCGGCAGCACCATCTTGGTGAACAGCGGCTGCACCGAGAACAGCAACAGGGCACTGACGAAGATCGCGGCGGTGTAGACAACCAGCACCAGCCGGTTGCGCGAGGCGGTCGGCTCAGACGTCATGAAAGCTCCGGCATGGACCCGGCGGGCGCCGGAGGCGGACAGTCCGGTGGCACCCCACCGGAGGATTTCAGTTGAGCATACGGCACTATCACGGACAAGAAACGGCGGTCACGCGGACTTGACGACGCGGCGCTGCGGCGCCACAGCAGGCTGTAATCACTGCTTCTTGAAGCGGACATGAACGAAACAGACGTCGTCATCATCGGTGCGGGGCACAACGGCCTCACCTGCGCGGCCTATCTCGCGATGGCCGGGCTGCGCGTGAAGGTCGTGGAACGCCGCAAGGTGGTCGGAGGCGCCGCGGTCACCGAAGAATTTTGCCCGGGCTTCCGCAACTCGGTCGCCGCCTACACGGTGAGCCTGCTCAATCCGCAGATCATGTCTGACCTGAAACTTGCCGATCACGGCCTCAGGATCGTCGAGCGGCGCGCGCAGAACTTCCTCCCCGCGCCCGACGGCAGCTATTTGCTGACGGGCGAAGGCCGAACCCGGGAGTCGGTCGAAAAGCTCAGCCAAAAGGACGCGGCCGCAATCGGCGTGTTCTCAGGGGAACTCGAAGCCATCGCAGACGTGCTGCGGCAATTCGTGCTGCGCGCACCGCCGAACCTCGTCGAGGGTTTTGGCATCGGCGCGATCAGCGAGGCCTTCAACGCGCTCGGCACCGCCAACATCCTGCGCCGGCTGTCGATGGAACAGCAGCGCAATCTGCTCGACCTGTTCACGCGATCGGCCGGCGAGATGCTCGACGAGCGCTTCGAGAACGAACTCGTCAAGGCGCTGTTCGGCTTCGATGCCATCGTCGGCAATTATGCCAGCCCCTACGCGGCCGGCTCGGCCTATGTGATGCTGCACCATGCGTTCGGCGAGGTGAACGGCAAGAAGGGCGTCTGGGGCCACGCGATCGGCGGCATGGGTGCGATCACCCAGGCGATGGCGCGTGCCGCGCGCGGCCATGGCGTCGAGATCGAAACCGATGCTGCCGTCCGCGAGGTGATCGTCGAGAAGGAGCGCGCCGTCGGCGTCATCCTCGACAATGACAAGACCGTGCGCGCCAAATACGTCGTCTCGAACGTCAATCCGAAGCTGCTGTACACACGCCTGGTGCCGGAAGGCGCGTTGGCGCCCGAGTTTCGCGCGCGCATCTCACGATGGCGGAACGGGTCCGGCACGTTCAGGATGAATGTGGCGCTAAGCGCCCTGCCCTCGTTCAGCGCGCTGCCCGGTCCCGGCGATCACCTCACTGCGGGGATCATCATCGCTCCCAGCCTCGGCTACATGGATCGCGCCTGGCACGATGCGCGCGAATTCGGCTGGAGCCGCGCCCCGGTCGTCGAGGTGCTGATCCCCTCGACGCTCGACGACAGCCTGAGCCCGCCGGGCCAGCATGTCGCGAGCCTGTTCTGCCAGCACGTCGCGCCGCAACTACCCGACGGCAGATCGTGGGACGATCATCGCGAAGAGGTCGCCGATCTGATGATCGCAACCGTCGACCACTACGCGCCCGGGTTCGCAGGCAGCGTGATCGGCCGCCAGATCCTGTCGCCGCTCGACCTCGAGCGGCAATTCGGCCTGCTCGGCGGCGACATCTTTCACGGCGCGCTGACATTGAACCAATTGTTCTCGGCACGGCCGATGCTCGGCCATGCCGACTATCGCGGACCGCTGAAGGGTCTCTACCATTGCGGTTCCGGCGCCCATCCCGGCGGCGGCGTCACCGGCGCCCCCGGCCACAATG
This sequence comes from Bradyrhizobium sp. BRP56, assembly GCF_020194035.1. Classification (NCBI taxonomy): domain Bacteria; kingdom Pseudomonadati; phylum Pseudomonadota; class Alphaproteobacteria; order Hyphomicrobiales; family Nitrobacteraceae; genus Bradyrhizobium; species Bradyrhizobium sp. BRP56. The sequence goes on along the minus strand of NZ_JADYVV010000050.1, from coordinate 57,270 downwards.
CCGCGCGGGCCATCCTGGCCGACCATCGCGCGCTGTTCTCGTAGACGACGCACCGCGCGCCGCGGGATAAGCTGTGGACAGGCGTGTTGAGAAGCTGTGGGCCTGCGGTGGACGGCGGCCTTGCCTCAAGCCGGAATAACCGGTGGACGCCACTGTGGAGCGGCTGTGCGATGGACGCTGACAATCCCGGGACAACGCTGTTGACGTCTTGTCGAGAAGCTGCGCGTGGCTCTGTGGACAACCGGCCAAAAAGAAAGCACCGGGCGACAAGTCGCCCGGTGCTTCCCTGAGAACGCCGTTCGAGAAATTACTTCAGCGAGCCGCTGATCGAGTTGAAGGTCCCGCTCAGTGCCGTGCCGACGCCATTCACCGCAGCGATGATGGCGATGGCGATACCGGTTGCGATCAGTCCGTATTCGATGGCGGTCGCGCCGGATTCATTCCGCAAAAACTTAACGATAAAAGCCTTCATTGCAGCCCTGCCCTTGGTTGTGATGCCTTGGAACGAAGGGTGTTCCCAGTTCCGCCACCCTAGTAGTACGGCAACATCTAAGGTTGTCTGAACCGGGAACCTCTCAATTCTCGCGATATTCGATTGAATCCGGCTTGAAATTTTAACAAAAACCGCGCTACCGGCCTCCGATGACCCCGTCCACACACCGCGCCAGCGTCACCCTTCCAGATGAATCGACCGCAAAGCGCGTGGTAGACACGCTTTCCGAGCTGTTTTTCGAGGATCAGGCGGCGTTTGCGGCCTTCGAGCGGCCGGATGGCCGCTGGGACGTCACCGTCCATTTTGCCGAGCCGCCGGACCAAAATTTACTGCGCGAGCTGGTCGGCAAAGTGGTGCGGCAGGATGTCGCATCTACTTTAGTCTTTGATACCGTGGAGGCTAAGGACTGGGTCAAGGCCAGCCTGGAGGACCTTGTCCCGGTCGCCGCCGGCCGCTTTATCGTCCACGGCCAGCATGACCGGCACCGGATACCCCCCAACAAGCTCGGGATCGAGATCGAGGCGGCGCTGGCCTTCGGCACCGGCCATCACGGCACCACCCGCGGCTGCCTGCTGCTGCTCGACCACGTGCTGAAGGCGTATCAGCCCCGCCGCGTGCTGGATCTCGGCACCGGGACCGGCGTGTTGGCGATCGCCGCCGCCAAGGCGCTGCACGGCAAGGTGCTGGCAAGCGACATCGACCCGCCGTCGGTCAGGGTCGCCGAGGAGAATGCCCGGCTGAACGGCGCCGGCGATCTGGTGGACGTGATCCGCGCCACCGGCTTTGCCGCTCCGCGCTTCGCCGAGGACGGTCCGTTCGACCTGGTGCTCGCCAACATCCTCGCCAATCCGCTGCGGCAGCTGGCCGGCCCGATGGCGCGCCACCTCGCCTCGTCGGCGCAGGTCATTCTCTCGGGCCTGCTGACGCACCAGGCGCCGGCGGTCATCGCCGCCTACCGTGCCCGCGGGCTGGTGCCGCTGCGGCATCTGAAGATCGAGGGCTGGAGCAGCCTGCTGCTGCGTTTCGTGAAGTGACCGCGACCGGCAGACAGTGCGGCGACTGCACGCTCTGCTGCAAGGTGATGGCGATCGAGGAACTGGCCAAGCCCGCCAACACGTGGTGCCCGCATTGCAAGCCGGGGCGCGGCTGCAGGACCTATCCGGGCCGGCCGGCGGAATGCCGCTCGTTCAGCTGCGTCTGGCTGGCGAACGAGCTGCTGGAGGAGCACTGGAAGCCTTCAAGGTCGAAACTCGTCCTGACCACATCGGAAGATGGTCTTGAGGTCAGATGCGATCCGGGCTTCCCCGACGCCTGGCGCAAAGAGCCGTTTCGCAACGAGCTCAGGGACTGGGCGATCTCCGGCGAGACGCTCGACATGACCGTTGTCGTGATCGCCGGCCAGCGCATGACGCTGGTGACGCCCGAGCGCGAATTCGATCTCGGTATTGTCGGCCCCGATGAGCGGATCGTGCGCGAACTCGAGGACGGCAAGGTCGTCAATGTGACCGTGGCGAAGGCGTCCGATCTGGAACGGTAGCCGCGATCCGTGGGTTGCTTATTCGGGCGCTGGCGAATCGCTGCGGATGGTCTCGACCTTGTCCTGACCGGCCGCGCGCTTGGCGCGCGCCTCAACCAGGCGTTCCAGCATCTGGACGATGACGCCGCGCTGCTTCTGTTCGACCGGCGCGATCGGGCCGCGGCGGACCGGCGGCGAGATCTTCTCAAACGTGAATGCAGGCATCGTGCATCTCCTCACCGTTGAGTTGAAACACTCCTGGACACTCCCCGTACGCTTGACCGTTGACGTGCAGTGGACATCGTCCGGCCAATTCCACTATGCCATATTCAAGCATAAGTTATGCCAAAAATATGGTCATGCTTGACCGCGCTCGCGCGAAGGTCATGCTTCATCCGAAGAGAGTGCGACGGCGATGTTCGAAGCCCATTTCCAGACGTTCGAAGAGCCCGAAGGCGGCGTGGCGCTGACTGCCCGCTTGAGCGCGCTGCGCGAGGAGCTGGCGCGGCGCAAGCTGACCGGATTCGTGGTTCCGCGCGCCGACCAGCAGCAAAATGAATATGTCGCGGCCTCCGAGGAGCGGCTCGCCTGGCTGACCGGCTTCACCGGATCGGCCGGGCTCGCGATCGTGCTGAGCAAGGAGGCCGCCCTGTTCGTCGACGGCCGCTACACGCTGCAGGCCGGCAAGCAGGTCGACCGCAAGGCCTGGCAGGTCGAGCCGCTGGTCGAGCCGCCGCCGGAGCACTGGCTGACCCGGCATCTGGCGGCCGGCGACCGCCTAGGATTTGACCCCTGGCTGCACACTTCTGCGGCAGCCGAACGACTGGCAGCGGCCTGCGCCAAGGCCGGCGCGGAACTGGTCGCCGTCGACAGCAATCCGCTCGACGCGATCTGGCACGAGCGGCCAGCACCGCCGCTCGGCCCGGTTACGATCCACGGCGCGCAGTTTTCCGGGGAGATCGAAGCCGAGAAGCTCAAGCGCATCCGGCTCGAGATCAACAAGCTCGGCGTCGACGCGCTGGTGCTGTCCGACAGCCACGCGGTCGCCTGGACCTTCAACATTCGCGGCGCCGACGTCTCGCATACGCCGCTGCCGCTGTCCTATGCGCTGGTACCGAAGGAAGGCCGGCCGCTGGTGTTCATCGATCAGCGCAAGCTGTCCAACTCGACACGCGACCATCTCGAGCAATCGGCCGATGTCGAGCAGCCCGCGGCGCTGGCGGCAAAACTCACCGAGCTCGCCAAGCGCGGCGCCTCGATCGCGCTCGACAACGCGACCGCAGCCGACGCCCTGAGCCGCCTGATCGCGGGTGCCGGCGGCAAGCCGATGCGCGGCAGCGATCCGGTCAGCCTCTTGAAGGCGGTCAAGAACGTCACCGAGATCGAGGGCACGCGCACGGCGCATCAGCGCGACGCGGTGGCGCTGGTGCGTTTCCTCGCCTGGATCGATCGCGAGGCGCCCTCCGGCAGCCTCACCGAGATCGATACCGTCGAGGCGCTGGAGACGTTCCGCCGCCAGACCGGCGCGCTGAAGGACGTCTCCTTCCCGACCATCGCCGGCACCGGACCGAACGGCGCCATCGTGCACTACCGCGTGACGCGCAAAAGCAACCGCCGCATCGAGCCCGGCGATCTCCTGCTGATCGATTCCGGCGCACAATATGAGGACGGCACCACCGACGTCACCCGCACCATCGCGATCGGTAAGCCGACCGACGAGATGCGCGACCGCTTCACCCGCGTGCTGCGCGGCCATATCGCGATCGCCCGCGCGATCTTCCCCGATGGCACCACCGGCGCGCAGCTCGACACGCTGGCGCGGCAATATCTCTGGCAGGCCGGGATCGATTTCGAGCACGGCACCGGCCACGGCGTCGGCAGCTATCTCAGCGTCCATGAAGGGCCGGCGCGGATTTCCAAGCTCGGCACCACGCCGCTGAAGCGCGGCATGATCCTGTCCAACGAGCCCGGCTACTACAAGACCGACGCCTACGGCATAAGGATCGAGAACCTCGAGCTCGTGATCGGCACCGACATTGCCGGCGCCGAGAAGCCGATCAATGCATTCGAGACGCTGACGCTGGCGCCGATCGATCGCCGTCTGATCGAGGTCAGCTTGCTGAGCCCGGACGAACTGGCCTGGCTCAACGACTACCACGCCCGCGTCGCGCATGTGGTGCGTCCGCATCTCGACGACAACGCCACCAAGCTGTGGCTGGATGAGGCGACGGCGGCGCTGAAGTAGCGGCGCCCTCCAGGCATCCGCACACTCGACGTCGTCCCCCCTAACGCTCGGTGTCATCCCCCGCGAAAGCGGAGGATCGATCCAGTACACCGCGGCCTATCAATTCAAATACGCCTGCCTCTGGAATACTGGGTCCCCTGCTTTCGCGGAGGACGACAGCGGAATTCGCAGCTGACGACATTGGGTTTATTGCGCGAGACGAAACATCGTCACCGCGTCTCCTGAAATCGCATGGGCGTATGCCGAAACACCCGTATTCCGCGCGGACGGGCACGCTACAGTCTTTCCACAATGCTGGATCGGACCTGAATGCACGGCGTGATGGGCAAGCCGCCCGGCGCGGCCAAAGACAACATCGCGACATCGAAGGTCATGCTGCTGATGCTCGTCGTGATGACGGGCGTGGCGCCGATCTCGCTCTACATGCTGGTGCCGGCGCTGCCGGTGCTGGCGACCACCTTTGGCCGCGACATCTCTATCGCGCAGATGACCGTGTCGCTCTACATGGTCGGCATCGCGCTTTCACAGCTGATCATGGGGCCGCTGTCCGACAGGTTCGGCCGCCGGCCGGTGCTGCTCGCGGGCCTCGGCCTGATGGTGGTGGCCGGCGTCGGCTCGGTGTTCGCCGAGACCCTGCCGCAACTGATCGCGGCGCGCTTCTTCCAGGCGCTCGGCGGCGCCAGCGGCATGGTGATCAGCCGTGCCATCATCCGCGATCTCTATCCGCGCGAGCGGGTCGGCGCCATGATCAGCCTCGTCGTCGCCGCATTGATGATCGCGCAGATGGTGAGCCCGCTGACCGGCGGCCTGCTGGAGACCACATTCGGCTGGCGCGCGATCCTCTATCTCATCACCGCGGCGTCGTTGATCACCACGATCTTCATCGCGCTGGCGCTGCCGGAAACCCGCCGCGACCGCGCCGAGAGCTCCAGCTTCCGCGGCGACCTCGGCAAGCTGATGACGAGCCGCGCCTTCGTCGGCTATCTATTGTGCCAGGTATTGGCGTCGCAGATCATCTTCGCCTTCGCCGGCGGCGGCCCTTACATCGTGGTGACCCAGATGGGCCGGACCAGCGCCGAGTATGGCGCGTGGTTCGCGATGACGGGGTTCGGCTACTTCGTCGGCAATCTCCTGTGCGTGCGCTTCGCGCCGCGGCACTCGCTGGAGAAACTGATCTGGTTCGGCCTTGCCCTGCAGGTCGGCGGCAGCCTGTTGAACCTGGTCTGGAGTTTTACTGGAGTAAACCAGGCCCCGCTCTGGCTGTTCGGCACCCAGATGATCGTGATGATCGCCAACGCCTTCGTGATGGCCAATTCCGCCGCCGGCGCGATCAGCATCCGGCCCGAAGCCGCTGGTACCGCCTCGGGCGCCATGGGGTTCCTGCAGCAGGGCATCGGCTCGCTGATCTCGCAATTCGGCGCCTATCTCGGCGGCCACTCCACCACGACGCTGCCGCTGACCGCGGCGATCTTCGCGATCTCGATCGCCTGCGCCTGCACCATGATCTTCGTCGTGCCGCGGCGGCAGGTGGTGGTGAGCGAGGAGCTGATCGCGCAGGCCGAGGAGGATGAGCAGGGGATGATGTGAGAGCGGCACTGGCGCCACACCGCAACTCGTCATCCCCGCGCATGCGGGGATCCAGCACGCCGCGGCCTATCGGCTCAACAATGACTGTCTTTTGAATACTGGGTCCCCCGCTTTCGCGGAGGACGACAGTGGAGGAACGCGGCGCGGCGGCGCCCCTACTCCCCGATCAGCTTCAGCCACTCGTCCTCGGTCAGCACCTGGACGCCGTGCTTCTGCGCTTCGGCAAGCTTCGAGCCGGCGCCCGGCCCCGCGACGACGTAGTCGGTCTTCTTCGACACCGAACCGGCCGCTTTGGCGCCCAGCCGTTCGGCCGTCGCCTTGGCCTCGTCGCGCGTCATCTTTTCGAGCGATCCGGTGAACACCACGGTCTTGCCGGCCACCGCCGAATTGCTCTTCGGCTTCTCGGCGTCGATGATCTCGTCGAGCTCCCCGGTCAGCCGCTCGACGATGCCGCGATTGTGGCTCTCGCCGAAATAGTCGGCGATGCTCTTGATCACGGTGTCGCCGATCTGGTCGAGCGCATCCATCTCCGCCATCGCTTCCTCGTCGCCCTTGGCGACCTTGAGGCAGGCATCGTGGAACGCGTCCCAGGAGCCATAGCCGCGCGCCAGTGCCAGCGCGGTGGTCTCGCCGACATGGCGCATGCCGAGCGCGTAGATGAAGCGCTCCAGGCCAATCCTGCGGCGGCTGTCGATCGCGGCGAACAGATTGCGCACCGAGGTCTCGCCATAGCCTTCGATGCCCTCGAGCTTCAGCTTCGCGTTGCGCTTTTGCAGCGTGAAGATATCAGCCGGCTCCTTGACCCATCCCTCGTCGAAGAAATATTGCAACTGCTTCACGCCGAGACCGTCGATGTCGAAGGCGCGGCGCGACACGAACAGAATGAGGTGTTCGACCTTCTGGAACGGACAGGCGAACTCGCCGGTACAGCGGGCGCGCGAGCCCTCCTCGCCGGCCGCGGTCTCCTCACGCACCACGTCGGTGTGCAGCGGACACGGGCATTTCTTCGGGAAGTGGAATTCCTTCGCATTCTTCGGCCGCTTGTCGATCACGACGTCGACGACCTGCGGGATCACGTCGCCGGCGCGCTGGATCACCACGGTGTCGCCGATCCTGATGTCGCGCCCCTCGCGCAGCACCTCGCCCTTGTTGCCGATGCCCTTGATGTAGTCCTCATTGTGCAGCGTGACGTTCTGCACGATTACGCCGCCGACACCGACCGGCTCGAGCTTGCCGACCGGTGTGAATGAGCCGGTGCGCCCGACCTGGATCTCGATGTCGCGCAAAACCGTCATGGCGCGCTCGGCCGGGAATTTGTGCGCGATCGCCCAGCGCGGCGTGCGTGACACGAAGCCGAGCCGCTCCTGCCAGTCGATGCGATCGACCTTGTAGACGACGCCGTCGATGTCGTAGTCGAGCTCGGCGCGCTGCTCCTCGATCTTGCGATGGAACGCGACCAGCTCCTCGACCGAGTGACACAATTTGGTCAGTGGATTGGTCTTGAAGCCGCACCGCTCGAACCAGTGGATCATGCCGGTCTGGGTATCCTCCGGCAGCGCGCTCATCTCGCCCCAGGCGTAGGCGAAGAAGCCGAGCGGCCGCGAGGCAGTGATTGCGGGATCCTTCTGCCGCAGCGAACCGGCCGCCGAATTGCGCGGATTGGCGAAGATGGTGTCGCCGGCCGCCTTCTGCCGCTCGTTCAGCGCAAGGAACGCCTTCTTGGTCATGTAGACCTCGCCGCGCACCTCGCAGATGTCAGGCACGTTGCGGCCCTTCAGCTTCTGCGGCACGTCCTCGAGCGTGCGGATGTTGGCGGTGACGTCCTCACCCTCGGTGCCGTCGCCGCGGGTTGCCGCAGTGACGAGCTCGCCGCCCTCGTAGCGCAGCGACATCGAGAGCCCGTCGATCTTCGGCTCGGCAGAGAAATCGATCCTGTCATCCGGCAGCTTGAGGAAGCGCGTGATGCGCCCGACGAAGTCGACCACGTCGGCTTCCGCGAACGCGTTGTCGAGCGACAGCATCGGCAGCGAATGGCGAACCTTCCGGAAGCGCCCCGACGGCGCGGCGCCGACCTTCTGCGACGGCGATTCCGCGGTGACGAATTCAGGGAAGCGTTTCTCGATCGCATTGTAACGCTGCCGCAGCGCGTCGTATTCGGCGTCGGTGACGCTCGGCGCATCGTCCTGATAGTAGCGCTTGTCGTGACCTTCGAGCTCGAGCGCAAGGCGCATCAACTCGACCTTGGCCTGGGCCTTGGTGAGCTTGTCGACGTCGACCAGCGCTTTCTTGGCTTTGGTGGCCATCGGCGACTAACTCGCCGCCCGGAGCAGCCGTTCCGCGGCCGCCCTCGCCTCCGCAGTGATCTCGGCGCCGGCCAGCATGCGCGCGATCTCTTCGCGGCGGTGGTCGGCGGCGAGCGCGTTGACGCGGGTGGCGACCCGCTTGCCCTTGTCGAGCGCGTCCTTGGAGATCAGGAGATGCTGGCTGGCGCGGGCGGCAACCTGTGGCGCGTGCGTCACCGCCATCACCTGCACCTTGCCGGCGAGGCGCGCCAGCCGCGAGCCGATCGCATCGGCCACCGCGCCGCCGACGCCTGTGTCGATTTCGTCGAACACCAAGGTCGGCGCCGAGCCGCGATCGGCCAGCACGACCTTGAGCGCCAGCAGGAAGCGCGACAGTTCGCCGCCGGAGGCGACCTTCATCATCGGCCCCGGCTTGGTGCCCGGATTGGTCTGCACCCAGAACTCGACACGGTCGATGCCCTGCGGCCCCGGCGCGGCCGCGTTGCTCTCGACCTGGGTCATGAACTTCGCGCGCTCGAGCTTGAGCGGCGCAAGCTCGGCGTTGACGGCCTTGTTGAGCTTCTCGGCGGCCTTGGTGCGCGCCGCCGACAGTTTGGCGGCAGCTGCCGCATAGCGCTTGTCGGCTTCACCGGCGGCCGCTTCCAGCTTCTTCAGCTGGTCGGCGCCGGCATCGATCAGCGCGACGTCGCCGGCATATTGCGCCGCCAGCGCGGCCAGCAGATCGACCGGCGTCGAATATTTACGTGAGGCGGCGCGCAGCGCGAACAGCCGCTCCTCGATGCGCTCCAGCTCGGCCGGATCGAAATCGGTCGCCGCCAGCGCGGCGTTGAGATGCTGGTCGGCCTCTTCCAGCGCGTTGATCGCAATATCGATCGCCTTGACCGCGGGCTCGATCAGCGCAGGCGCATTGGCGGCGCGCCGCTCCAGCCGCCGTACCGCGGCCGACAGCGACGCCACTGGCGAATGCGAGCCGCCGATCGCCTCCTGCGCCTCGCGCAGATCGGTTGCGATCTTCTCGCCCTGCATCATGGTGGTGCGGCGACCCGCGAGCTCGGTCTCCTCGCCTTCCTTCGGCGCCAGCGTCTTCAATTCCTGCGAGGCATGGCGCAGATAGTCCGCCTCGCGCGCGGCGCGCTCCATGCCGGCGCGATGCTCGTCGAGATCGGCATTGGCGGTCCGCCTGATATCCCACAGCGCTTCCAGCGCCGCGACGTCCTTCTCGTGTCCGGCGAAGGCGTCGAGCAGCTGGCGATGGGTGGAGGCGTCGACCAGCGCGCGCTCGTCATGCTGACCGTGGATCTCGACCAGCGCGGCACCGACCGCCTTCAGGGTCTGCACGCTGATCGCCTGATCGTTGATGAAGGCGCGGGTGCGGCCATCGGCGAGCTGCACGCGGCGCAGGATCATCTCACCGGTGTCGTCGAGGCCGTTCTCGGCCAGGATCCCGGCCGCCGGATGCCCCTTCGGGACGTCGAACATGGCGGTGACCTGCCCTTGTTCGGCGCCGTGGCGCACCAGTCCGGCATCGCCGCGGCCGCCGAGCGCCAGCGCAAAGGCATCGAGCAGGATGGATTTGCCTGCGCCGGTTTCGCCGGTCAGCACCGCGAGGCCACGGGAAAATTCGATATCGAGCCGTTCGATCAGGACGATGTCACGGATCGACAGACGCGCCAGCATGCGAGGACAATTCCTAGCCGAGACCTATCTTCTTGAAGGTCCTGCTGATCCAGGATCCCTGATTCTCGCTCGGCTCGAGACCGCCGGACTTTACTAGATTATATGCGTCCTTGTACCAGCGGCTGTCTGGAAAATTGTGGCCGAGCACCGCGGCCGCGGTCTGCGCCTCGCCGGCGATGCCGATCGCCATGTAGGCCTCGGTGAGGCGGTAGAGCGCCTCCTCGACGTGGCGCGTGGTCTGGTACTGCGTGACCACGGTCTTGAAGCGGTTGATCGCGGCGGTGAAGTCGCGCTTGCCCATGTAATAGCGCCCGACCGCCATTTCCTTGCCGGCGAGCTGGTCTCGCGCAGCCTGGATCTTGGACTTGGCCTGGGTGGCGTATTCCGAGGTCGGATATTTGCGGACCACCTCTTCGAGCGCCGCGATCGCCTTCTCGGTGCGGCTCTGGTCGCGCGAGATGTCCGGGATCTGGTCGAAATGCGAGGCCGCGATCAGGTACTGGGCGTAGGACGCGTCTGGGCTGCCGGGATGCAGCGTGACGTAGCGGGTGGCAGAGCCGATGCAGCTGTCGTAGTCGCCCGCCTGGTAGAACGAATAGGCCGACATCAGGAGCGATTTGCGCGCCCAGTCGGAATAGGGATGCTGACGGTCGACTTCCTCGAACTTCTTCGAGGCGGCCTTCAGGTCCTTCTTCTCGTTCATCATGTACAAGCCCTCATTGTAGAGCTTGTCCGCGGGCTCATCGACGAACGTGTCGTCCTTGGCCATGAACTTGTCCCACAGCGCGCCGGTGCCGCAGCCGCTGAGCGGCATGGCCAGCACGATCAGGCCCGCCGCAAAACGCAGCGTGCGCGCGGCCTTGGTCAGGCCGGAGACGTCAGAAGAATTGCGTGATTCGAGCGCCATACGCATTGCCGACATGACTTTTAAAACCTGACGCCTTTGATGCGGTTAACGGCGACCCCACTCCACCCATGAACCGCGGTCATGGATGCAATATTTCCAGTGCCTTGACTGCCGTTACTCGCAACCGCAGGCCTGCTTAGCCGAAAAATGACCGTGGACCAACCGAATAGGGAGCCATTCCGCCGGGAATAAGGCGACCCGACGAAGCTCACAGCCTGCTGTGGTTATTACGGAAATTGGACCCGACCGGCCAGGCGATCAGGACTTGGGCGATCAGGACACGTCCGGGCCATAGGCCGGGGCGACGAGGCCGCCCACGGTGCCCGCACCGGCTTCGACATGGCCACGGGCCGGCCGCCGAGCCGTCTCCGATTCGACCACCCGCCAGGCGCTGCGGTCGGCAAGAAGCGCCTTCAGCACCGCGTTGTTGAGCTTGTGGCCGCCCCGTACCGAACGGTAGGCGCCGAGCAGCGGCAGGCCGGCCAGCGCCAGATCGCCGATCACGTCGAGCACCTTGTGGCGGGCGCATTCGTCGGCGTAGCGCAGGCCCTCGGCGTTGAGCAGACGGGCCTCGTCGAACACCACGGTGTTGTCGAAGGACGCGCCGAGCGCGAAGCCCGCGCCCCACAGCCGCGCTACGTCGCTCATGCAGCCGAACGTGCGGGCCCGTGCGACCTCGCGGCGGAAACCTTCCGGCGACAGATCGAAGGTGAAGGTCTGGCGGCCAATCACCTGGTTGGTGAAATCGATCTCGACTTCGGTGCGGAACCCGCCGGCGAACGGACGCAGCTCGCCAACCGATTCGCCGATCTTGACCTGCACCGGCTTCAAAACCTGGATGAAGCGGCGGACGCCGGGCTGGGTCACAATGCCGGCCTGATCGATGGCCGCGACGAACGCTGCAGCGCTGCCGTCCATGATCGGAACTTCGGCGCCATCGACTTCGATGGTGGCGTTGTCGACGCCCATGCCGCGCAGCGCCGCGAGCACGTGCTCGGCGGTGGAAACCAGCGGCCCTTCGCGGTCACCCAGCACCGTCGCGAACTCGGTCGCGATCACCGCATCGGCGGTGGCCACGACTTCGCGGTCGGAACCGTCGAGACCGGTGCGGACAAAAATGAAACCCGCATCAACAGGTGCAGGTCCCAGGGTGAGACTGACAGGAAGACCGGAATGAACGCCTACGCCAGTCACGGTGGCTTGCGACCGAAGCGTTGTTTGACGGCTGAACTTCATTCGATAATGCCCACTACCGACTTCACTCAATTCAAGTGGCCAAATTTCCCCAAGGCCGACTCGCTTGAGCTCCCCAAGTCACGGCAGACCATAGTCACGGCCCTAAACCGCGCCAACTCACGCTTCTTTACCGATTGTTACCCCATCTCCGCCGCATTCACGCCCAAGGTAAACCAAACTACGGCAGCGAAAGCGGTCCTCGGCGAGCCGCCATCTGACCACCGAAAGAATAATTAATCATTTAAAATCAGTTGCTTGTTCATCCGGCGCGATCGCCTGCCTGCGACAAGGAGAAGGCCCCGGCGGTTCCCCGCCGAGGCCTTCTTCGCGGCCAAGATTGTAACAAACTTCAGTTTGCCTGCCGGCGCAGGAAGGCCGGGATATCAAGATGGTCGTCGCCCTGTGGCGCTGGGGCAACAGGTGCCTGGCGGCCATGAGCGTCCAGACCCTGCGGCGCTGGGCGTTTTGCATATTCGGATACCGGCGATTCGTTCGCCGAGATCTGCTGGGCGACGCTGCGGGCCGGCTTGCGCTCGGGCAGCGGCGGCATCGTCGGCATGGCCGGACCGGAGCTACGGGCCGCGATCGGCGGCTCGGTCTCTTCGTCGCGGCGGCCGAGGCCGACATTGGCCAGCCGCTGCAGCAGCGACAGGCGGGTCTTCTGCGGGTGTTCCGGTTCGCCGTCACCGCTGGCCTGGCGGATTTCGGCCTGCGCCGGCATCGGCAGATCCTCGAACTTCGGCATCCGCGGAGCACGGACCGGCGACCGTTCCGCCGCCTGCGGGATGAAGGTCTCGGGCGGCATCGGCTCATGCTGCTCGGCCCGGGCGGCCTCGTGGTCCGGGAACAGCGAGGGCTTCTGGGCAATCGGCCGCACGGTGACGTCACCGTAGGAGGCCGGCTGCATCGGCGCCTGGGCAGCCGGCGCGCTGTCGGGAGCAACCGCGGCGGCGATCGCCGCGAGCGCGGCGCGCTCGACGGCCGGACGCTGCTGCGGAGCGGCGGGAGCTGCAATCGGGGCGACCGTCACGCCGGTCGGCGGTTCCAGCTTCTGGGCACGCTCGGCCATGCGCTGATTGTCGGCACGCAGGCGGGCGGTCAGATCGGCCAGCCGGCTCTCCGGCGAACCGCCCGACTGCTGCGCGGCGGGAGCCTGGGCGCGGGAGGCGATCGCGGCCTGCTCGATACCGGTTGCGACCACCGAGACGCGAATGACGCCGTCGAGCGATTCGTCGAAGGTGGCACCGACGATGATGTTGGCGTCGGCGTCGACCTCCTCGCGGATGCGGGTGGCGGCTTCGTCGACCTCGAAAAGGGTCAGGTCCTTGCCGCCCGTGATCGAGATCAAGAGGCCGCGGGCGCCCTTCATCGAGCTGTCGTCGATCAGCGGGTTGGCGATCGCGGCTTCCGCGGCGGTCAGCGCGCGCTTCTCGCCGGTGGCTTCGCCGGTGCCCATCATCGCCTTGCCCATTTCACGCATCACGGCGCGGACGTCGGCGAAGTCGAGGTTGATCAGACCTTCCTTGACCATCAGGTCGGTGATGCAGGCGACGCCCGAGTAGAGCACCTGGTCGGCCATCGCGAAGGCGTCGGCGAAGGTGGTCTTCTCGTTGGCGACCCGGAACAGGTTCTGGTTCGGGATGATCAGCAGCGTGTCGACCACCTTGTGCAGCTCGGCGATGCCGTGCTCGGCGGTGCGCATGCGGCGCTGACCTTCGAAGTGGAACGGCTTCGTCACCACGCCGACGGTGAGGATTCCCATCTCGCGAGCGGCCTTGGCGATCACGGGTGCAGCACCGGTGCCGGTGCCGCCGCCCATGCCGGCGGTGACGAACACCATGTTGGCGCCGGTGAGGTGATCGCGCAGCTCGTCCATGACCTCCTGCGCGGCCGCAGCGCCGACGTCGGGCTGCGAACCGGCGCCGAGGCCCTGGGTGACCTGGGTGCCCATCTGCACGATGCGCTGCGCCTTCGACATGGTCAGCGCCTGCGCGTCGGTGTTGGCTACGACGAAGTCGACGCCCTGCAACCCGGCGGTGATCATGTTGTTGACGGCATTACCACCCGCGCCGCCGACGCCGAAGACGGTGATCCGCGGTTTCAGCTCGCTGATGTCAGGGGGTGTCAGATTGAGTGCCATGGTTGCCTCTCTCGATTATGCGCGCGTTGGTTCGTCCCGGCCGCTGGCCGCCGGAGCTGGTGAAAATGCAGTGAGCCGGGGTGCGGTCATCAGAAGCCCTCGCGAAGCCATCGTCCGACCTTTCCGAAGTAACCGTCTGTCCCTGTCCTGAGCTGCCGCGTGCGCCGCGGTTCGACATGTTCAAGATGTGCGTATTGCGGATAGACCAGGAGGCCCGTCGGCACCGAGAATGAGGCGCCCTTCGCCTCGTTCGGCAGCCGGCCGAAGCCGAGCGGACGGCCGATGCGGACCTGACGGTTCAGGATGCGGGTGGCAAGCTCGACGGTGCCGGTGAGCTGCGAGGCGCCGCCGCTCAGCACGACGCGCGCCCTCGGCTCTGCCGCAAAGGGGGAATCCGCGAGCCGGTCACGGACCATTTCGAAAATCTCCTCGGCGCGATGCCGGACAATGTTCGCAATCGTGGCGCGGGACACGATTTGCGGTGTCTCCCGATCATCGCCTGCAGTGGGAACGGACATCAGCTCGCGCGAGTCCGAACCGCCGGTCAGCACCGTTCCGTATAAGGTCTTGATTCGCTCGGCATCCGCAATGCATGCGCCGATGCCGCGCGCAAGGTCCATCGTGATGTGTTGCCCGCCCAGCGCAAATCCGGATGCGTGCACGAGACGTCCGCCGGAGTATGTCGCGATCGTGGTCGATCCCGCGCCCATCTCGACGACGGCAGCGCCGAGATCGGCTTCGTCGTCGGTCAGCACCGAGAGACCCGCGACATAGGGGCTCGACGCCATGGCTTCGACGTTGAGATGGCAGCGCTCGACAACCAGCATCAGGTTCTTGGCGACCGTCGCGTCCGACGTCACCACGTTCATGTCGACGCCGAACTGGCGCGCCACCATGCCTCTGGGATCGCGAATGCCCTTGACGCCGTCGAGCGCGTAGCCGACCGGCAGCGCGTGCAGCACGGTGCGGCCGGCGCCCGCGGCGTGGCGCATGCCGGCGGACGTGACGCGGCTGATATCGTCCGAGGTGACCGAGCCGCCGCGGATATCGGCCGCGGCTTCGACCAGCTGGCCGTGCTGCCGGCCGCCGGAGACCGACAGCAGGACGGATTCGACACGGACCTTGGCCATGCGTTCGGCCAGCGCCACCGCGTGACGCACCGCCTTCTCGCATTCGGCGAGATCGACGACGGAGCCGGCCTTGACGCCGCGCGACTGGATCTGGCTGTAGCCGATCAATTCGACCGCATGGGTGCGTCCGCGCAGCGCCTCGTTCGGCGGCGACGGCCTCAGCCGCGCGATCATGCAGGCGATCTTGCTGGAGCCGACATCAAGCGAAGCCACCATCGCGGTGCGCTTCTGCATCGGGCGGGTCTTCGGGGTCAGGTTGCGATCGAGGCCGGTCATGCGGAGTCACCGGCCTTCTTCTTGGACTTCTTGTCCTTGAACAGCTCGTCGCGCGCCTTGCCGGCGTCCTCGGACAATTGCACGATCAGCCGATCGGGCAGCCGCATGTCGACGGCGACAATGTCGCGCGAGAACAGTTTCTCGTCCTTGTCGAGCCTGGAGAGCGCAGCGAGCGCGTTGCCGACGTCGTTCTCCGGCAGGCGAACGTCGAGACCGTCCTTGAGGCGCAGGTTCCAGCGCCGCTCGCCGACGAAGATCGCGGCCTTGGTCACCGAACGGACCTGCGGATAACGGTCGAGCAGCGCCAGGAAGTCGTGGGCCCTGACGTCGGCGCCCTTGCCGACCACCAGCGGCAGATTGAGGAAGCGGCGCGAGACGTAGGGCTCGAGCACCGCGCCGTCGGAGGCGATCACCGACAGGCGGCCGTTCTGCTGCCACAGCGCGAAGGCGGTGCGCTCGACGATGTCGATCTGCAGCCGGCCCGGATAGAGCTTCAGGATCGTGGCATCCGCGATCCAGGGATTGGCCTTCAGCTTGGCGCGCACGGTGTCGGCGTCGAGGAACAGCAGCGAGGAGCGGCCGTTGACGCCGCCGATCGCGAGCACCTCGTCCTGGCTCAGCTGCTTGCGGCCGTTGATACCGACGGTGGTGATGCGGAAGCCGGCGGTGTTGGCGAGCGCGTTGCGGGCGTCGCTGAGCGCGGTGGTGAATTCCTCGACATGGCCGCCCTTGACGATGCCGAGGCCCAGGCTGCCGAACAGGATCGCGAGCGTCGCGACCAGCCCGATGCGGCGCGGCAGATAACGTTCGACCATCAGGATGTAGCGGTTCGGCGGCTCGCGATCGATGATGACTTGCGGCCGCTTGGCGGGATGCCGCCTGCGGCGCGCGAGATGGGCGCCGACATACTCGCGCAGCAGCACCGCCGCTCCAATAGCGGCTGCTCTCAGGTCAGCTTGAGGCCCCAGCGATCGCAGCGATCGGGTGAGGCGTCCTGCACCATCCATTGCACGAGCTCGTCACATGTTGCGCCCGCAAACCCCGCGGGTCCCGGCACAAATCACGTCTCGGCTAGACCGGTGGGATTAGAGTGGCCCCCTGTTCCCTGGTTGCGATCCTCGAAGCGGTAATCCGCGACAGCTCACGCCCCGGCAGCCAAGCGCTACATGCGCCGCCAGCGTTAACCTTCGGGCTTCCTGGTAAACAAAGGGTAAATGACTTCGGCCTGGAGCGTGTTTTGACCAACGCTGTGAGTACTTTGCCGCGAACTCGTTAGCATTTTAGCAACAGCGCCCGGGTTCCATCCGGCCGACCAGGGCGGGTTCCCCGGCCGGGCATTAACTTCGGACGCGGCGGCGGGCCAGCTCGATCTGGTCGGTGAGGAAGTCGGCAAAGGCGATGCCCTGTGCTTTCAAGGCCTTAGGGTACAGTGATGCCGCGGTGAGCCCCGGCAGGGTGTTGGTCTCGAGATAGACCGGGCCATTGGCCGAGACGATGAAATCGCTGCGCGAGTAGCCGGTGCAGGACAGCGCGCGGTGCGCCCGCAGCGCATGGTCCATGATCGCGGCGCTGACCTCGGGCGCAAAGCGGCCGGGACAGATCTCCTGGGTCGACTTCAAAAGGTATTTGGCTGTGTAGTCGAAGGTTCCCTCCCCCGGCACGATCTCGATCGGCGGCAGCGCGAACACGGAGCCGTCGGACTGCTCGAGCACGCCGCAGGTCGCCTCCACGCCCGATACGAACGGCTCGATCAGATATTCTTCATGCTTTGCGGCATTGCGGACCGCGACGAGATCCTGCTTCGCGTTGACGAAGATCAGCCCGTAGCTCGATCCGTCCTTGGCCGGTTTTGCAATCAGCTTGCCGTGTTTCGCAAAGGCGTCATCGATCTGTTCGACATTGATGCCCTGCGGCGCGTTGAGGCCTGCGATCGCGGCGAAGCGCTTTGCCGACGGCTTGTCGAACGCCAGATGCGACGATGCCGAGCCGGAACCGGTGAACGCGACATTGCGCATCTCGCACATCGCCTGCAATTCGCCATTCTCGGCGCGGCCGCCATGCAAACCGAACACCAGCACACGCTGCTCGGCGCTCGCCTTGTCGAGCGCCTGGTCGAGCGCGATGCCGCGACCGTCGGGTTTGAAGTCGACCTCGAACGGCCGCGTGTGGCCGAGCAGTTTTTCCGACGTCACCGCGTGCACGGTGTCGTCGACATCCCAGAACCAGAGATCCGCGTCGGGCAGCGCGCGGTGCAGCGCCTGCGTGCTCGCCACCGAGACCAGCCGCTCCTTGTTGGTGCCGCCGAACAGAATGGTCACCTGCATCTTCTTTGCCTGTCTTCGCTGCTTCCGTCATTCCGGGATGGTCCGAAGCACCAGACCGGACTCTCGAGATTCCGGGTTCGATGCTGCGCATCGCCCCGGAATGACGACTAGGATGAATTCCCGATCCGCTTGATTTCCCAGTGTAGCTCAATTCCGCTGCTTTGCTTGACCCGTTCACGCACCGTCTCGCCGAGCGTCTCGATGTCGTGCCCGGTGGCGTTGCCGGTGTTGATCAGGAAATTGCAGTGCATCTCCGACACCTGCGCGCCGCCGACCTTGAGGCCGCGGCAGCCGGCGGCGTCGATCAGCTTCCAGGCGCTGTTGCCGGGCGGATTCTTGAAGGTCGAGCCGCCGGTCTTCTCGCGGATCGGCTGCGCGGTCTCGCGATGGCTCTGCACCTCGTTCATGCGGGCGCGGATCGCATCGGCATCAGTGATCGTGCCGCGGAAGCGCGCCGAGGTGAAGACGATGGACGGATCGACGCCGCTGTTGCGGTATACGAACTTCATGTCGGCATTGCCGAACCTATGCTTCGTTCCGTCGCGGTCGATGCCGGTGGCCTCGATCAGCACGTCCTTGGTCTCGCCGCCATTGGCGCCGGCATTCATGCGCAGCGCGCCGCCGACGGTGCCGGGAATGCCGAAGAAGAATTCCATGCCGCCGATGTCAGCAGACGCAGCCGTCTCGGCGACGCGCTTGTCGAGCGCCGCAGCGCCGGCGGTGACGACATCGCCGGCCGCGCTGGTCTCTCCGAAGGCGCGCGGCGCGAGCCGGATCACGACGCCGGGCATGCCGCCATCGCGCACGATCAGATTGGAGCCGACGCCGACGACATAGACCGGCAATTCCTGCGGCAGGCGCTTCAGGAAATATACGAGGTCATCTTCATCTGCCGGCGTGAACAACACCTGTGCCGGGCCGCCGACGCGAAACCAGGTCAACTCGGCCAGCGACTGGTTCGCCAGCAGCCGCCCGCGCAGCTCCGGCATCGCGGCTTTCAGGTCGGGCGTGATGTCGGGGAAGGTCATGGGTGACCTCTCCATCCGTCATGGCCGGGCTTGTCCCGGCCATCCACGTCTTGCAGTATCTCCACATGGCAGGGGGATACGTTTATTTTCTGACCAACCGTCCGAACGGCGTGCTCTACGTCGGGGTAACGAGCGATCTCGTCCGCCGGATATTCGAGCACCGTTCCGGCTTCGTCGACGGCTTCACCAAGCGATTCGGACTGAAGCGACTCGTCTACTTTGAGCACTTTGACGACATCCGTACAGCCATCCAGCGCGAACACACCATCAAGCATGGGCCGCGCGCTTGGAAGATCCGCAAGATCATCGCAGCGAATCCGAACTGGGACGACCTGTACGACACGATAGTGCAGTGAAGACGTGGATGGCCGGGACAAGCCCGGCCATGACGTGGATGGATACGAGGCCATCATCACCCCAACGCCTTCAATTCGCCGGGCAGCGCGTAGGCCCATTGCGTGATGTTGCCGGCGCCGAGGCAGACGACGAGGTCACCGGGCTTGGCAAGACCGTGCACGATCTTCGCGAGCTCGCCCGCGTTCGGCAGCGGGACAACGTTGCGATGGCCGTGGGCGCGCAGGCCGGCGGCGAAATGGTCGCGGTCGATGCCGGCGATCGGCGCCTCGCCGGCCGGATAGACCTCGGCGACCACGACCGCATCGGCATCGTTGAAGCAGGTGCAGAATTCCTCGAACAAGGATTGCAGGCGGGTATAGCGATGCGGCTGCACCACGGCGACGATCTTGCCATTGACGGATTCCCGCGCCGCCTTCAGCACGGCTGCGATCTCGACCGGATGATGACCGTAATCGTCGATCACGGTGATGCCGTTGGTTTCGCCGGTCTTGGTGAAGCGCCGCTTGACGCCGCCGAAGCCGGTCATGGCCTGGCGGATGACGTCGTCGGACACGCCGAGTTCGTGCGCGACCGCGATCGCCGCCGTCGCATTCGATGCGTTGTGGCGCCCCGGCATCGGCAGCATGATATCGGCGATCTCATGGACCGCGCCGGACTTGCGATCGCGGATCGCGACCGAGAATTTCGAGCCGCCGCCCGTCGGCGTCAGATCCTTAAGCTGCGCATCGGCCTGCGGGTTCTGGCCGTAGGTGATGATGCGGCGGTCTTCGATCTTGCCGACGAGAGTTTGCACCACGGGGTGATCGGTGCACATCACCGCAAAGCCGTAGAACGGAACGTTCTCGACGAAATTGCGGAACGCGTCCTGGATCGCCTCGAAGGTCTTGAAGTGATCGAGATGCTCGGGGTCGATATTGGTGACGATGACGACATCGGACGGCAGCTTCAGGAAGGTGCCGTCGCTCTCGTCGGCTTCGACCACCATCCAGTCGCCGGCACCGAGCCGCGCGTTGGAGCCATAGGCGTTGATGATACCGCCATTGATCACGGTCGGGTCGAGCCCGCCGGCGTCGAGCAGGGTCGCCACCATCGTCGTCGTGGTGGTTTTGCCATGGGTACCGGCGATCGCGACGCAGCTCTTCAGCCGCATCAGTTCCGCCAGCATCTCGGCGCGCCGCACCACCGGAATGCGCCGCGCGCGGGCCGCCATCAGTTCGGGATTGTCGCGCTTGATCGCAGTCGAGACCACGACGACGTCGGCGCCGTCGACATTCTCGGCGGCGTGGCCGACCGAGACCTTGGCGCCCTTCTTGCGCAAGCGGTCGAGGTTGTAATTGTCCGAAGCATCGGAACCCTGCACGGTGTAGCCGAGATTGATCAGCACCTCGGCGATGCCGCTCATGCCGATGCCGCCGATCCCGACGAAGTGAATGGGTCCGATCTCGCGCGGCAGTCTCATGATGCTAGCACCTTCATCGTCTCCGGACTCACCCCGGCAATTCTCCGACTTATGAAAGACTGATATGGCCGGGACAAGCCCGGCCATGGCGTCCCACGGCCGAAATTCCTCGAAAGCGGCCTAAATTCCGGCCACTTTCGCAACCAGATCGGCCAGCCGCTCGGCGGCATCGAGCCGGCCGACGCCGCGCGCGGCTTCCGCCATCGCGGTCAGTTTCGCGGGCTCGGCGGCGAAGGCCGAAATGTCAGCGGCCAGCCGCTCGGGCGTGAAGTCGCTCTGCGCGATGCGCAGCGCGCCGCTCGCCTGCGACAGCACGCCGGCATTGGCAAACTGGTCCTGATCGATCGCGCCGGGCAGCGGCACCAGGATCGAGGGCCGGCCGATCGCGGCGAGCTCGGCGACCGTGCCGGCGCCGGAGCGCGAGATCACGAGCTGGCTCGAGGCGAGGCGCGCCGGCAGGTCGGCGAAGAACGGCGCGAGTTCGGCGTTGATCTCGAGCCGGTCATAGACCGCGCGCACCCGGTTCATGTCCTCTTCGCGCACCTGCTGGGTGACGATCAGGCGGCTCCACAGCGCGGGCGCGAGCTGCTCGATCGCGGGCGGCACGATATCGCTCATCACCCGCGCGCCCTGGCTGCCGCCGACGACGAGTAGGCGCAGCGGACCGTTCGCCTCGGGCGGCGTGTACTTCACTGCCGCAGCCGCAAGGATCGCCGGCCGCATCGGCGTGCCGACCGTGGTGGCCTTGCCGGCCAGCGCGGGATCGCGATCGAGCACGCCGGGCAGCGAGGTCGCGATCGCGTTGACGCGGCCGGAGAGGAAACGATTGGCGCGGCCGAGCACCGCATTGGCGTCGTGGATGATGCCGGGAACGCCGAGCAACCGCGCCGCCATCAGCGGCGGCAAGGTCGGGTAGCCGCCGAAGCCGACCACGGCCGCGGGCTTCAGCCGGCGCACCAGGTTGGCGGCGACCAGCGTGCCATAGCCGAGCATCAGCACGGTGCGCGCCAGCGAGATCGGGTTGCGGCTGCGCACGGTCGCGCTCGGCACGAGGTCGATGCTCTCCCTGCCGAACAGGCCGGAATAGCGCAGCGCGCGGCCGTCAGTGGCGAGCCGGACGCGCAGGCCACGCCTGATCAATTCCACGGCGAGCGCTTCGGCCGGGAACAGATGGCCGCCGGTGCCACCGGCCGCCAGCAGAATCAGGGGCGCGTTGTCCATGGCCGCCTTTTACATCGTCGTTGCGAGCGAAGCGAAGCAATCCATCGCCCCGCAGAACGGAGGGATGGATTGCTTTGTCGCTTCGCTCCTCGCAATGACAACAAGGGTTCACCTACGCGTAGGCGCGCTGAGCGCTGGCGCCTTCCATAGATTCGATCTCGGTGCGCGGCCGCTGCCGCGTGAGCGCCAGCATCATGCCGACGCCATAGGCAAGCGACACGAACGAGGAACCGCCATAAGAGATGAACGGCAGCGTCATGCCCTTGGCCGGGATCAGTTGCAGGTTGACCGCCATGTTGATGGTCGCCTGCACGCCGAACAGGATCGCAAGCCCCGACGCCGCAAAGCGCGAGAACATGTCCTCGGTGGCATAGGCGCGGGTCAGCGTGCGGATCACGATGAAACCGAACAGCGCGACCAGCATCAGGCAGAGGATGATGCCGAACTCTTCCGCCGCGACCGCGAATACGAAGTCGGTGTGGCTGTCCGGCAGGCTGCGCTTGGCGATGCCCTCGCCCGGCCCCAAGCCGAACCAGCCGCCGTTCCAGAACGCCTCCATCGCGGTGTCGACCTGGAAGGTGTCGCCGGAGGCAGGATTCATGAAGCGCTTGATGCGGCCGGCGACGTGCGGCACGAGGAGATAGGCGCCGAACAGGCCCGCGCCCGCCGCGCCGGCGAGCCCGAACACCCAGATCATCCGCATGCCCGCGATGAAGAACAGCGCGCCCCAGACCGTGAGGATCAGCATGGTCTGACCGAAGTCGGGCTCCATCACCAGCAGCGTGACCAGCGTCAGCAACAGCACCAGCGCCATCGAGGTCGCCGGCATCTCGGGCCGCTTGGTCGATTCCGCAAACAGCCAGGCCGCGACGATGACGAAGGAGGGTTTTGCGGCTTCGGAGGCCTGGATGTTGACGCCGAGCAGCGTGATCCAGCGCCGCGAGCCCTTGACCTCGGGCCCGACCAGCAGCGTCAGCACGATCAGCGCGATCGAGACCGCGAACACGATCAGCGCGGTGCGCCGGATCTGCCGCGGCGTCATGAACGAGACGCCGATCAGCACCATCAGCGACGGCACCAGGAACATGACGTGGCGGTTGAAGAAGTGGAACGGATCGAGCCCGATCCGGGTCGCCACCGGCGGGCTCGCCGCCAGCGACAGGATGACGCCGGCCAGCATCAACGCGGCGATCGCCACAAGCAGCAGCTTGTCGACGGTCCACCACCAGTCCGAGAACGGGGTGCGTTGGTCACGGGCGAGCATGGGCGTCCCCAGATGGCAGAGATAACGTCCATTCGTGGCGCAGGATGGTTTCCAAGGGGTTAACGGGATGGGTAACTTTTGAGGGAGGTGGTTGATCCCATCCCGACATCGTCCTGGCGAAAGCCAGGACCCATAACCACCGCACTTGATAATGGACGCTACCGCGGCCCCAGCGTCGCGCAACGATTGAGATTTGGGGTAATGGGTCCTGGCTCTCGCCAGGACGACGATGAGGATGGTTCTCGCGCGATACGACGCACCGTCACTGCGTACTTCATCTCGGTGTCATCGCCCGGCACCGAACGGCGGATTACGCTGTGCCAATCCGCCCTACGTGATCGTCACACCACCGGCTTGACGCCGGGCAGCGCTTGCACGATGTCGCGGAAGGCGGCGCCACGGATTTCGAAATTGCGGTACTGGTCGAACGAGGCGCAGGCCGGCGACAGCAGCACGACGGCTTCCGCGAGCCCCGACGCCTCGGCATCGCGCGCGGCGCTGGCGATCGCTACGTCGAGCGTGCCCGACATGTCGTGCGGGACGCGCTCGCCGAGCGTGCCGGAGAATTTGGCCGCCGCCTCGCCGATCAGATAGGCCTTGCGGATGCGCGGGAAATATTCGGTCAGGCTGGTGATGCCGCCGGCCTTCGGCTTGCCGCCGGCGATCCAGTAGATGTCGGCGAACGAGGACAGCGCATGCGCGGCCGCATCCGCGTTGGTGCCCTTGGAGTCGTTGACGAACAGCACGTTGCCGCGGCGGCCGACCTGCTCCATGCGATGCGCAAGACCCGGGAAGCTGCGCAGGCCGTTCTGCAGCACGTCGGTCGCGATCCCCATCGCCAGCGCGCAGGCCGAGGCGCAGGCGGCGTTCTGCGCATTGTGCAGGCCGCGCAGCGAGCCGATGCCGCCTAGCCGCGCGATCTCGCTGCGCGCCGCGCCAGATGCGCGCACGATGGTCTCGTGCTCGACATAGAGGCCGTCGGGCAGCGGGTTCTTCACCGAGATGCGCACCACGCGCTTGCCGGCGCGATCGAGCCGGTCGGCGATGTTGCGGCACCAGATGTCGTCGACGCCTGTTATCGCGGTGCCGCCGGCCTGCACGCCGGCGACCAGCCGCTCCTTGACCGCGGCGTAATGCTCAAGCGTGCCGTGACGGTCGATGTGATCCTCGCTGATGTTGATCAGGATACCGACCGACGGATCGAGCGACGGTGCGAGGTCGATCTGGTAGGACGACATCTCGATCACATGGACACGCCCCATGCGCGGCGGCTCCAGCGACAGGATCGCGGTGCCGATATTGCCGCCCATCTGGGTGTCGTAGCCGGCGACATCAATCAGATGCGCGATCAGCGCGGTGGTGGTCGATTTGCCGTTGGTGCCGGTGATGGCGACGAACGGCGCGTTCGGCGCGTGACGGCGCCGCTCGCGGCAGAACAGTTCGACGTCGCCGATCACTTCGCACCCCGCCTCGCGCGCCTTCAGCACGCTCCAATGCGGCGCCGGATGGGTCAGCGGCGCGCCGGGGGTCAGGATCAGCGCGGCGAAATTCACCCACGACACGGTGCGCAGATCAGCGGTGGTGAAGCCGGCCTGCGCCGCCTTGGCGACGTTGTCGGCATTGTCGTCGGCCGCGATCACCTCCGCGCCGCCGGCCTTCAGCGCGTGGCAGCTCGCGAGCCCGGAGCCGCCGAGCCCGAACACCGCGACCGTCTTGCCGGAGAAGGAGGTGACCGGGATCATGTCTATCTCCCTGTCATTCCGGAAACCGCGCAGCGGTTATCCGGAATCTCGAGATTCCGGGTTCTCGCTACGCGGGCCCCGGAATGACAGTCAATGGGATGCGAAGCCATCAGCGCAGCTTCAGCGTCGACAGGCCGGCGAGCGCCAGCATCACCGAGATGATCCAGAACCGGATCACGATCTGCGGCTCGGTCCAGCCCTTCTGCTCGAAGTGATGGTGCAGCGGCGCCATCCGGAACACGCGCTTGCCGGTGAGCTTGAACGAGGTGACCTGGACGATGACCGAGACCGCCTCCAGCACGAACAGGCCGCCGATCACGGCGAGCACGATCTCGTGCTTCACCGCAACCGCCGTCGCGCCAAGCATGCCGCCGAGCGCCAGCGAACCGGTGTCGCCCATGAAGATCGAGGCCGGCGGCGCGTTGAACCAGAGGAAGCCGAGGCCCGCGCCAAGCACCGCGCCGCACAGCACCGCCAGTTCGCCGGTGCCGGCGACGTAATTGATCTGCAAATAATCCGAGAACACCGCGTTGCCGGTCAGGTACGAGATCATGCCAAAGCTGGCGGCGGCGATCATCACCGGCACGATGGCAAGACCGTCGAGGCCGTCGGTGAGATTCACCGCATTGCCGGCGCCGACCATCACGAAGGCGCCGAAGATCACGAAGAACCAGCCGAAATTGATCACGAGGTCCTTGAAGAACGGAATCACGAGCGAGGTCGACGACACGTCGCGCCCGAGCCGGACCAGCGCGTAGGTGGCGGCGAGCCCGATCGCCGCCTCGATCAGGAGCCGCAGCTTGCCGGCGAAGCCGCTGTGCGACTGCTTTGTGACCTTCAAATAATCGTCATAGAAGCCGACGAAGCCGAAGCCGAGCGTCACCGCCAGCACGATCCAGACATAGGGATTGAGCGGATTGGCCCAGAGCAGCGTCGACACCACGAGCCCGGACAGGATCATCAGCCCGCCCATGGTGGGCGTGCCCTTCTTGGAGATCAGATGCGACTGCGGACCATCGGTGCGGATCGGCTGGCCCTTGCCCTGCCGCAGCCGCAGATGATCGATGATCCAGGGCCCGAACAGGAACACGAACAATGCGCCGGTCACCATCGCGCCGCCGGTGCGGAAGGTGATGTAGCGGAACACGTTCAAAGCGCTGCGGAACGCCCCAAACCCCGGAACGGTGTTGGACAGTTCGATCAACCAGTAGAACATTCGAGGAGTCCTATACCGCTTCTTCGTGCGCGGCCTTGTCGGGGAAGCGTTTTTCCAGCGCGCTGACAATCAGCTTCATCTTCGATCCCAGCGAGCCCTTCACCATGATCACGTCACCGGCACGGACCGCGGCGACCGCCTGCGCTTCGAGCGCCGCCGAGCTCTCGGCATAGCCTCCCCGCTTGCCGGTGGAAAGGGCATCCCACAGATTCCGCATCAGCGGACCACAACAATATACGAGGTCGATGCGGTTGGCGGTCACGGCCTCGTTGAGGCCGCGGTGCAGTTCGGGCCCGGTCGGCCCGAGCTCGAGCATGTCGCCGAGCACGGCGATGCGCCGGCCATGCGGCCCGGTCTGGGCCTGGCCGAGCACGTTGAGCGCGGCCCCCATCGAGGCCGGGTTGGCGTTGTAGCTCTCGTCGATCAGCATCGCCTCGCCATGGCCGACCTCGAGGGTGCGGCGGAAGCCGCGGCCGGTCGGCGCCTCGAGCTGCGACAGCGACAGCGCCGCGCGCGCGATATCGGCGCCGAGCAGCGAAGCACCGGCGAGCACCGCGAGCGAGTTCATCGCCATGTGCCGGCCGGGCATGCCGATCTTGTAGGTGATGTCGTGATCCAGAATATCCGCATGCACCGCCGAGCAGGTCGCGTGCAGCGACAGGTCGAGCAGCCGCGCCTCGGCACGCTTGTCGGCGCCGAACGAGACGATGCGCGAGATGCCGGCCTGCTTGGCCTGCTTTTGCAGCCGCGCGAATTGCCCGTTGTCGCGGTTGAGCACGACGGCGCCATCGGGCTCGAGCCCTGCGAAGATCTCCGCCTTGGCGTCGGCGATCGCCTCGATGCCGGCGAAGAATTCCAGATGCACCGGCTCGATCGTGGTGATGATTGCGACGTGCGGGCGCACCATCTTCACCAGCGGCGTGATCTCGCCGGCATGGTTCATGCCGATCTCGAACACCGCAAAGCGCGTGCTGGCCGGGCAGCGCGCCAGCGACAGCGGCACGCCCCAATGATTGTTGAACGACGCCACCGAGGCATGGGTCTCGCCCTGCGCCGACAGCACGCGGCGCAGCGCCTCCTTGGTCGAGGTCTTGCCGACCGAGCCGGTCACCGCGACGATCTGCGCGTCGAGCCGCGCGCGCGAGGCATGCGCGAGCTCGACGAGGCCGGCGAGCACGTCGTCGACCACCAGCAGCGGCGCATCAGTGGGAAAATTTGCCCGTTGCGCGGTCTCGACCACCGCGAGCGCGGCACCGGCCTTCAGTGCCGCCTCGACGAAGGCATGGCCGTCATGGACGTCGCCCTTGATCGCAAAATACGCCTCGCCGGGCGCGATGGTGCGACTGTCGATCGAGAGACCGGTGACGCCGCCCGGCAGCGCGCCTTGCGTGGCGGCGCGCATCGCCGTCGCCATCGCATCCGAGGTCCACAACATCGTGCTCATGCGCCCTCCGCGGCCAGTGCACTGGCGACCGCTTCATGATCGCTGAACGGCAGCGTCGTGTTGCCGACGATCTGCCCGACCTCGTGGCCCTTGCCGGCAACGACCAGCGCATCGCCCGGCGCGAGGCCGGCAATGCCGGCGCGGATCGCCGCGGCGCGGTCGCCGATCTCGCGCGCGCCCCTCGCCGTCGCCATGATCGCGGCGCGGATCGCCTCCGGCTTCTCGCTGCGCGGATTGTCGTCGGTGACGATGACCTGATCGGCATTCTCGGCCGCGATCGCGCCCATGATCGGACGCTTGCCGGCGTCGCGGTCGCCGCCGGCGCCGAAGATCACGACAAGCTTGCGCCTGGCGTAGGGCCGCAGCGCCTGCAGCGCCTTGGCGAGTGCGTCGGGCTTGTGGGCGTAGTCGACGAAGATCGGCGCGCCATTGTGCTCGCCGACGAATTCCAGCCGACCCTTGGCGCCTTCGAGATGTTCGAGGCAGCCGAACACGTCGTCGGCGGCGCTGCCGGTGCCGATCGCAAACCCGGCCGCGACCAGCGCGTTCTCGATCTGGAATTCGCCGACCAGCGGCAGCCGGATCGCATATTTGCGCCCGCGGTGCTCGATCGCGAGCTTCTGTGCAAAGCCTTCGATGACAGCATCGGTGAGCTTGATGCCATCGCCTGCATCGGCGTCGCGCCCGACCGTGATGATGCGCAGGCCGCGCGAGCGCGCCGCATCGATCACCTCGCCCGAACAGTCATGATCGGCCGAGATCACCGCGGCGCCGCCTGGCGCGACCAGATCGCGGAACAGCCGGAGTTTTGCGTTGAGGTAATGCGCGACATCGGGATGATAATCCATGTGGTCGCGCGACAGATTGGTGAAGCCGCCGGCTGCGATGCGCACGCCGTCGAGGCGATACTGATCGAGGCCGTGCGAGGACGCCTCGAACGCCAGATGGGTGACGCCGTCGCTCGCGATCTCGTCGAGCTGGCGATGCAGCGCGATCGGATCCGGCGTGGTCAGCGAGCCATAGACCGTGCGCTTGTCCGAGACGAGGCCGATGGTGCCGATGCTGGCGGAGGAATGACCGAGCCGCTGCCAGATCTGGCGCGTGAACGCTGCGACCGAGGTCTTGCCGCTGGTGCCGGTCACCGCCGCGATCGTCGCCGGCTGGCGGGAAAAGAATTTGGCCGCGGCGAGCGCCAGCGCGCGGCGCGGATTCGGCGTGATGACGAAGGGGGCGCGCGCGTGACCTTGCGGCAGATGGTCGCTGGCGACCGCGACCGCGCCGGCGGCAATCGCCGCATCGACGAAGCGCGCACCGTCGGTCCTGCTGCCGGCCAGCGCGAAGAACAGGTCGCCCGGCTTCACCGCGCGGCTGTCGACCGCAAGCCCTCCGACAATGAGCGAGGAGGCACTCGGATCGATCGTGGCATCATCGCTGAAGAGGTCGCGAAGTCTCATGATCTTCCAGTCTGGCCGGCGCCGTTCTGGCGCCGCGTGAGTATACGCCTTACTGGGTTGTTCTGGATGCCGCAAGAATAAGGCGGTCGGACGGCGGCAGGTCGAATCGCGGTTCAACGCCCAAAAGCGGCGCAATTCGGGCGATCACGTTGCCGCCGGTCGGCACCGCATTCCAGCCCGAGGTGATGAACCCGTAGGTTTCCTTCAGGGGCTGTGGCTCGTCGAGCATGATCAGGAGCTGGTATTTCGGATTGTCGGCGGGCAGGATCGCGGTGAAGGCGTTGAGCACGCGCTTCTTGGCGTAGCGGCCGTTGATCACCTTCTCCGCGGTGCCGGTCTTGCCGCCGATATAGTAGCCCTTGACGTCGGCCTTCTTCGCGGTGCCGATCTCGGCGTTGAGCCGCATCAGATAGCGCATCTTGTCCGAGGTCTCGGGCTTGATGACGCGCTTGGCGAGCGCCATCGCCTCCTGCTCGGTGCGCTTCAGGAAGGTCGGCGGGATCAGGTAGCCGCCATTGACCAGCGCGTCGATGCCCATCACCGCCTGCAGCGGCGCCACAGCGATGCCGTGACCGAACGAGATGGTGACGGTGTTCAGTTCGCCCCATTTCTTCGGCACGATCGGGGACGCGCTCTCCGGCAGTTCGGTGCGCAGCCGCTCGAGCTGGCCCATCTTGCGCAGGAAGGCCTTGTGCGCATCGACGCCCATCGCCAGCGCAATGCGCCCGGCGCCGATGTTGGAGGAATAGTAGAACACCTCCTTCATGTTGATCATGCGGCCCATGTTGTGATCGTCATGGATCGCGAACTTGCCGTAGTGCAGCGGGCCGCGCGCATCCCACATCGAGTTGAGGTCGAACCGGCCGCTATCCAGCGCCATCGCCAGCGTGAACGCCTTGAAGGTCGAGCCCATCTCGTAGACGCCGGTGGTCAGGCGATTGATGCGATCGGGATCGTGCGCCTCCTTCGGATTGTTCGGATCGAAATCCGGCAGCGAGACCATCGCCACGATCTCGCCGGTGCGCACGTTGGAGACGAGCCCGGAGGCGGCCTTGGCCTTGAACTTCTCTTTCGCCTTGAGCAATTCGTCGCGCAGCGCGTGCTCGACGCGCAGGTCGACCGACAGCTCCACCGGCTTCTGCAGCCGGTCGGTGGCGAAGCCCGCGCGATGCAGATCGGCCAGACCGTTGCTGTCCAGCCACTTCTCCATGCCGGCGATGCCCTGGTTGTCGATGTTGACCAGGCCGATCAGGTGGGCGACCTCGTTGCCGGTCGGATAGACGCGCTTGTTCTCGCGCAGGAAGCCGACGCCGGGAAGGCCGAGGCGATGGATGTCGCTCTGCTGCTTCGGCGTGATCTCGCGCTTCAGCCAGACGAAGCCCTTGCGCGACGACAGGCGGTCGCGCACCTCGCTGGTGTCGAGATCGGGCAAGGCCCCGGTCAAAAGCTCGATCGCCTCGTCCTTGTCGATGAGACGGCGCGGCTCGGCGAACAGGCTCGGCGCCTTGACGTCGGTGGCGAGGATTTCGCCGTTGCGGTCGGTGATGTCGGGCCTCGCGGTCGCGATGGCGTCCTGCGAGGCGGTGCGGCGTGCGCCATGGCTGTCGGCGCCGACGGCGAACAGCACCAGCCTCCCCGCCAGCACGCAATAGACCGCGGCGAAAGCGAGGATGGCAAGGCCAACGCGCGCGCGCGCCTTGGCGGCGCGGTCGACATTGCTGCCATACAGCAGCGTGCGGATCAGCCGCTGGTTCCAGGGCTCGGTGGGTTTCACGGCCGGTGTGTTGGCGGGTGCCGGATCGGTCATGGCTGGTCCCGTCATTGCTGGTCTCCCCCGCCCTGCCCGGAGTTGTCGGGCGCAGGCTGGTCGGCGGCCGGCTGGTCGGTCGCCGCCTTGTCGATCGATCCGGTGGTGCTGTCGGGCGCCGCGGCGGCCTCGATGGTGTCGATCATCGCGCCGATCGGATCGCGCGAACCGGGCCGCGTGAAGCTCGGCGGCCGCTCCGGCAGGCTCTTCAGGGAATCGTACTGGTTGGCGTTGACCGGCTTCAGCGGCAGATGGCGCTCGGCGAGGCCCTGCAGCCGGAGCGGCGCATCGAGCTTGGCCCATTCGGCGCGCAACGCGGCGATCGCATTGCGCTGCTCGCGGATCTCGGCATTGAGCTGCAGCACGCGTTCGACGCGCGCGGTCGATTCCATCTTGATGCGGTAGACATAGGACGCCGCGAAGATCAGCATGCCGATGACGAGGAGATGGAGAAGGCGCATCGTCACCCTCCCCGCTTCAGGTCGGACAGCCGCGGCCATGACGGCAGGTCGTCGTCGGCGTGCTCCGGCGCCGCGGTGCGCTCGGCGGCACGCAGCTTGGCCGATCGCGCGCGCGGATTGGCGGCAAGCTCGGCCTCATCGGGCGTCACCGGACGCTTGGTCAGGATCTGAAAGCTCGGCGCCGCTTGCGCCATTTCGGGCAAATGCCGCGAGCCGGCGGAGACCTTGCCGCGCAGGCTGAGGAAATTCTTGACGATGCGGTCTTCCAGCGAATGGAACGAAACCACGACGAGCCGGCCGCCCGGCTTCAGCACGCGCTCGGCCGCTGCGAGCGCCTCGTGCAGTTCATCGAGCTCCTCATTGACGAAGATGCGTAGCGCCTGAAAGGTCCGCGTCGCCGGATGGATCTCGTTCGGCTTGGCGCGCACGACCTTCGCGACGATATCGGCGAGCGCGTCGGTCGTCGTGATCGGCGCGTCCTTGCGGGCGGCGACGATGGCGCGGGCGACGCCGCGCGAATGCCGCTCCTCGCCGAAGATATAGATGATGTCGGCGAGCTGTTTCTCGGAAGCGGTCGCGACCACGTCGGCCGCGGTCGGGCCGCTCTGGGCCATCCGCATGTCGAGCGGACCGCCGAGCCGGAATGAGAAGCCGCGTTCGGCCCGGTCGAGCTGCATCGAGGAGACGCCGACATCCATCACGACGCCGTCGACTTTATCCACCCCCTGCGATGCGCAGACCTCGGCGAGGTTGGAGAAGCGGTCCTCGACCAGTGTCAGCCGACCGCCTGCGCCGTCGACCAGATCGAAGCCGCCGGTTATCGCGGTGCGGTCGCGGTCGACGCCGATCACGCGGGTATCGGCGACATCGAGGATCGCCCGGCTGTAGCCGCCGGCACCGAAGGTGGCGTCGACATAGACGCCGCCGGCGCGCGGCGCGAGATACGCGACCGCCTCGCGGCCCAGCACCGAAATGTGACGCGGCGCACGCTCGCTCATGCGCCGCTCCCGGGCGGGGCCGCGTAACTGGCATGCAAGCTGGGTGCGCGCCGACTCATTGCGCCTCGAATCCTCGCGCCCAGAGCCCTCTTCGTTCCGATTGGATCGGAACGGGGCTCTGGATTCCTGTCTTGACGCGTTTTCTTCACGCGAACCGGTATCCACTTCGCTCGAAAACGCGTGAAAAAGCCGCTGCGTGACGCCAGCGCCAACTCCCGTCCTCGGCCGCAAATCCTGATATCCGACCGGAATTGGGAGGTTTCCATGGGATTTCGCGCAAACAGCGGGGCTCAGCGTCCTTTAGCCGTCCCCCGAAACCGGTTCGGCACTTCACCTCTCAGTAACGGCACTTAACGTTAAGAAAACGTTGATGATCGGTTAGCGGAATCGCGCGGCTTTGATCCGCATTCGAGTGATACCCTCGCGACCCGCTCCTGGCACAATGGCGCGGCGCATCGTGCGGATCATGGAACCCGGCAGGGGTCGATTGCGCGGCCCGCACGGTAAAGGAATAGTAAACGCCTATTTGTTTATCCATGTGTCAAAATGCTTTCTCCTGGTTCGGGTTTGAGTGATTCGTATGGCTTCAAGTTCGTCTTCGTCCGGCAACGCTGATTCGAAGCGTCAGCGCGCGCTCCCTGTTCCAAAGGGGGTGGCGGACGCGAAGACGTTCACGCCGGATTCCTCGATCGCCTCCGACGTGATCCCGTCGGCGAACTTCGGCGATCGCGCCAATGGCCGGCAACCCGACATGATCGTGCTGCACTACACCGGCATGCCCGACGTCGAGGGTGCGATCACCCAGCTCTGCACGGCCGGCACCGAGGTCTCGGCGCACTACATCGTGCTCGAGGACGGCCGCATCGTGCAGTGCGTGCCGGAGAGCAAGCGCGCCTGGCACGCCGGCGTGTCCGCGTGGGCTGGCGATGACGACATCAACTCCTGCTCGATCGGCGTCGAGATCGTCAATCGCGGCCACGATTGGGGCTATCCGGATTTTCCGCTGCGCCAGATCGCGGCTGTCATCGCGCTGTGCCGCGGCATCATGCTTCGCCGCAAGGTGGTCCCGCATCGCGTGCTCGGCCATTCCGACGTGGCACCGGCGCGCAAGAAGGATCCCGGCGAGAAATTCCCGTGGCACTCGCTGGCCAATTCCGGCGTCGGGCACTGGGTGCAGCCGGCGCCGATCGTGCGCGGCGACGCGCTGCAGCTCGGTGCGATCAGCGACAGCGTCTCCAACATGCAGGCCGCGTTCCGGCGCTACGGCTACAACATCCCGAACAACGGCAAGTTCGACGGCCCGACCATGGAGGTCGTCACCGCCTTCCAGCGCCACTTCCGCCCGGAGCGCATCGACGGGATCGCCGACCGTTCCACCATGGCCACACTGCACGCGCTGCTCGAGAGCCTGCCGCCGGATGCGGCGACGGTGGTCGCGTCGAGCTAGGCTCGCCTCCGTCCGTCGTCGCGAGGAGCGGTGCATTTACCGGCCAAGTGTGCGTGCACATTGGAACTTTTCGGCATGAGCGGTCTTTGTAGGTGGGGCGGTCCGAGTGGAGATTCGTCCATGTTCAAAGCACTGATCGCAGGAGCCGCCGCCGTCGGCCTCATTGTCGCTCCGGCAGCCGCTGGCGCTATGTCGACCCAAAGCAAGACCATGTCGTCGACCCATCACAAGACCCAGAAGGTCCATCACGCGCAGAAGAAGATGGCACCCGGCACCACGACCGGCATGTCGAAGGGGACGACGACCGGGCAATCGAGCACCGGCGCCAAGGCAAAGACAGGGTACTGAGCACGCTCAACGCCTCACGGCGCGCTGACCATCGTGGATGAATGGCGCGCCGTCACTGGCCACGCACGAGATGGGGTGCGTCACCCCATCTCGGCAATCCGCCGTGCATAGAGCCGGCGCAGCGGTTCTAGCTGGGTCGCCGCGGTCGCGGCGAGATAGGCCTGCCGCGCTTCGTCCTTGCGGCCGAGGCGGCGCAGCAGGTCGGCGCGCACCGCGGGCAGCTGGTCATATCCCTTCAAAGTGCCTCGCGCATCCAGCGCATCGATCAGGTCGAGCGCGCGCGCCGGACCATCGACCATCGACACCGCGGCGGCGTGATTGAGCTCGATCACCGGCGACGGGCTGATGCGCAGCAGCACCTCGTAAAGACCGGCGATCTGCGGCCAATCGGTGTCCTTGTAACTCGGTGCCCGCGCGTGCAGCGCGGCGATCGCGGCCTGCACGGCGTAGGACTGCGGCCGGCCCGGCATCCGCAGTGCCTCCTCGACCAGTTCGAGGCCTTCGGCGATCTGCTGGAAATCCCACAGCGAACGATCCTGCTCCTCGAGCAGCACGATATCGCCGCCGGCGGTCTGGCGGCCGGCGCGACGCGCATCATGCAGCAGCATCAGCGCCAGCAGCCCCTTGATCTCGCCGCGCGCCGGTATCAGGGCATCGATCAGCCGCGCCAGCCGGATCGCCTCGCGCGCAAGATCGGGCCGCATCAGATCCTCGCCGGCGGTTGCCGCATAACCTTCGGTGAAGACGAGGTAGATCACCGCGAGCACGCCGGTGAGGCGCGGCTCCAGCGCTTCACGCTCCGGCACCTCATAGGGAATGCCGGCGAGTTTTATCTTTTGCTTGGCGCGCAAGAGGCGCTGCGCCATGGCGTCCTCGCTCACCAGGAAGGCGCGCGCGACCTGCACCGTCGTCAGCCCGCACACCGTGCGCAAGGTCAGCGCGACCTGGACCTCGGCGGCAAAGGACGGATGGCAGCAGGTGAAGATCAGCCGCAGCATGTCGTCGTCGAGCGTTGCATCGGCCGGCTCGGGCGAGGACTCCGCATCGAGCAGGATCTGATGCGTCAGTTCCTGCTGCTTGCCGCGAAACGTCGCCGCGCGGCGAACGCGGTCGATCGCCTTGTTGCGGCCGACATTGACCAGCCAGGCCCGCGGATTGGAGGGGAATTCGCCGATCGGCCAGCGCTGCAGCGCCACCGCAAAAGCATCCTGAAGCGCATCCTCGGCCAGGTCGAAATCGCCGACGAGACGGATCAGCGTTGCGAGCGCCCGCCCCGCCTCGTCGCGAAACACTTTTTCGATCTGGCTGGGGGTCATGGTCACACCGTCATTCCGGGGCGATGCGAAGCATCGAACCCGGAATCTCGTCGTTCCGGGTTCGCGCTTCGCGCGCCCCGGAACGACGAAACCATCACTTGTCGTAGATCATCACCGGCCTGACTTCGATCGAGCCGGTCTTGGCGCCGGGAATCCGCGCCGCGAGGCCGAGCGCCGTGTCGAGATCCTTGGCATCGACCAGATAATAGCCGCCGAGTTGTTCGCGGGTTTCCGCAAACGGCCCGTCGGTCGTCAGCGTCTTGCCGTCGCGCACCCGAACGGTGGTCGCGGTCGACACCGGCTGCAGCCCGTCACCCGCCTTGAAGTGTCCGCTCTGGATGATGGACTGGGTGTAGACGCCATATTCCGCCGACAGGGCCTTGCGGTCGTCGGCATTCATGCGGCCATATTCCGCGTCGCTCCGGTAGATCAGCAACAGATATTGCATCTTGAGAACTCCTCTTGATCGGCTGGATCGCCGACACCCAGTCGACCGGGCGACACGCAGGACGACATCGTCAGGATAAATTATTTTGGCCGCCCGGCGTGAATGTCTCACCGGCCCGGCGGGCCGCAGAGCCAGCTTATATCGGATAATCCGATAGTAATCGCCAACATTATTCGTTTGTTAAATTCATGGCAGCGCGTAGCCTTCGGATGCCCGGAGGACTTCGCCATGACACCACTGCCGCAGACAGCCACACGCCTTTCCCGGCTCCTGCTGTCGATGCTGTACCGAATCCTGCGCAACCGGATCGTGGCGAAACCGCGCCATCACGCCAGTCAGGTCGCCTCGAACATCGCCGCGGGCGGCAATCCGCTCGGCGTGTGAGGAGGCAATGCAACGGGGCATCACGCGCCTGAAGGCGCTGCGTCAGCTGATCGCCGACGAAGGGCTGACCATCGCGATCCTTGCGGCGGTCGCCGCAGCGACGGTGATCGCATTTGGTTTCGGTGCGGAAGCCGACATCGTGGCCTCGATGCTGATCATCGGCCTCGTGACCGCGCTCGCGGAAACCCGCCTGCGATCGGGAAAATAGCTCCAGCGGCCGTGACCGGCTCCGGAGGGGATGACCGAGAACCTGGCATTTGCCTGTAGCTTTATCCGCGTCACTGCGAGCGAAGCGAAGCAATCCATCTGTCCGCATGTGCGGAACGATGGATTGCTTCGTCGCTACCGCTCCTCGCAATGACGGCATGGCTTCACAGCCTTTACGACGATGTCCCGGCCTGCTGCGCGGCGCGGCGCCGCAACTCCTTGAGCTCCTCGAAACGCTTGGTCACGTCACGCATCACGGCGACGGTGCCGGCGACCTTGTGCGCCGCATCGTGCAGCATCACGATGGTGAATTCGACGGAGATGCGCGTCCCGTGCCTGGTCAGCGCCGGCACCGACAGCAGATCGCCCTGACCGTAGCGGCTCGTCCCGGTCGCCATCGTGTGCCGGAAGCCGGCCCAGTGACGCGCGCGCAGATTCTCCGGAATGATCAAATCGAGCGATTGCCCGATCGCCTCCTCGGCGCCGAAGCCGAACATCCTGACTGCACCGGGATTCCACAAGGTGATGCGGCCTTCGACATCGGTCGCAACGATCGCGTCGGAGGCGCCCTTGAGCAACGCGTCTCCCACTTCTGCCGCAATATCCATCGTTTGACCTCCTGCTGATCCCGATCCTGCTGTGAACGCGGACGTTTGCGCTGACAAGCGAAGAAAGCCGATGGAATCGATCGGAGATGCCGATAGCAATCGCGGTCAGCGCCGCCGCCGCGCGGCAGGCCTGGCCCGCGGCAGGTCCGCGCTCGCATTAACCTGCGACGCGGCAAGCCGATGCATGGTCTCGACCGCGCGCGCCAGATGATCGTCCTGGCTGTCAGCCGGATAGGCGACATAGGCGGGCATCGCAAAGCCAGGCGCACCGGCAACGGCGTGCAGCCGCCGCGCCTTCAGGAGCGGCTCGACGATACGACGCGCAAAGAATCCGGAGCCGCCATTCTCCAAAAGATGCTGCAATCCGAGCCAGCCGATATTCACCGTCAGCGCTGGGCCCGCGAAATTCGGAAACAGCGTGGCGTGACGCGCGTAGAATTCGGGTCCCCAATCGACATAAACATAGCCCGGCCCCGGCTCCGGCGCGCTCTTCGGATCGGTCGACACCAGGATGAGCTGCTCCTCGAACAGCTGCTCGACCTTGAGGCCGGGGCGGCTCTGTGGCGTGTACATCACGCCGATATCGATGCGTCCCTCGACCAGCCCCTGCATCAGCTCGGGCTCGAGCGCGCTCTCGGCGCGGATCGAGATGTCGGGATGCGCGCGCGTCATCAGCGGTAGCCAGCGCAGCAGATACTCTTCCCAAAGTCCGATGCGGCCGCCGACCACCAGCGTCGCGGAAAACCCCTTGGGGATTCCGACATCATGGCGCGCCTGCTCGACGGTGCGGACCAGCACCGAGGCGTGGCGCTGAAACTGCCGGCCGGCCGGCGTCAACGTGGTGCCGGCCTTGTTGCGCACGAACAGCACGCAGCCGAGCTGCTGCTCGAGCGTATGGATGCGGGTGCTGACGGTCGACTGGCTGACGTGCAGCCGCTCGGCCGCGGTGATGAAGTTGCCGGCGCTCACCACCGTCAGGAACGTCCGGGCCAGTTCGGTATCCATGGCGCGCCTCGACCTTTGGATCGATCAAATCGATATCAAAGGCCCTTCCTCCGCGAATGTCAAAATCGAGGGCCAGCCGGGCGCCAGGCCAAGGTTAACCATCGCAATCGCTTGACGCGAGCGGCCAAAGCCCGCATGCGTACGCCGTCAGTCGGCCGGACGGCCGCTCCCGCAAGCGCCGAAAGGCCGCGGGGGAGGAAAGTCCGGGCTCCATCGACATGCGGTGCCGGATAACATCCGGCGGGGGCGACCCCAGGGAAAGTGCCACAGAGAACGAACCGCTCCCTCCTCGGAGGAAGTAAGGGTGAAAAGGTGCGGTAAGAGCGCACCGCGTTTCCGGCAACGGAGACGGCATGGCAAACCACACCGGGAGCAAAACCGAATAGGGACGGCAACGCGGTTAGTTCGCGCACGCGCGATAACACCGCAGGGCGATGTCAGGCCCGCTGTCCGGGTAGGTTGCCCGAGGCAAGGTGCAAACCTTGTCCCAGAGGAATGGCCGTCGCGTACCATTCGCGAGAATGGTGCCCTACAGAACCCGGCTTACAGGCCGGCTGATATCTTGGAGTATGAGGGGCTCGGCGCGACACGCCGGGCCCCTCGCCATTTTCAGATCAGCATCGTTCCAGCTACGCGCGCCGGCGGGAAGTAGAGCCAACCCATCGTCTTGCGTCAGAACGACCCGAATGCGGTGCCGATCGCAATCACCGCTGCGAGAGCAATGACAGAACTCACAATGCCGACCATGACTATGTCGAGATAGCTATCGCGATGCTTGAGCCCACAGATCGCAAGCAGGCTAACGACAGCGCCGTTGTGAGGTAGAATGTCGAGCGTTCCAGAACCGATCACCGCGACGCGATGCAACAGGCCGGGGTCAATACCCGCCTCCGCGGCAAGATCCATATAGGTCCGTCCCAGCGCATCGAGCGCGATCGTCAAGCCGCCGGAAGCCGACCCCGTCAGCGCCGCAAGGATGTTCGTCGCGACCGCGAGCGACACCAATGGACCGCCTTCAATTCGCAACACCCAGTCCCGCACCACGCCGAAAGCGGGAAGCGAGGCGATAACGGCGCCGAATCCGACAAGGCTTGCGACGCTCAGCGCCGGCAGGACCGACGCGTTGGCACCGGCATCCATGGTTCGTCGCAGTGCGGGCAGCCGCGTCCAGTTGCAGAGGATGACCGTCACGATCGCTCCCGCCAACGCCACGACCACCGACCAGACACCGGCCACGGCAGCCAGCGATGTATTTCCCCACCGCTGGTCGGCCAGGAACGAGAAATCAAGCCGAGGCAGCACAACCAGCGACATCACCAGATTGACGGCGACGACGACGATCAGGGGAAGCAAGGCGTTGAAAATCGGGACGGCGGCGTCGCTGTGATATCCGTGACGGAGCTCCGCCGGGTCGAATTCCCGCGCCGTCGTAGCACGCTCGCGCAACAGCTCATCGTCGGCTGCATCCGCCGGAACCGGCGGCTCGTCGCCATACCCCTCTTTTGCGCGATGCGCTGCCTTCTCCGCGCGAAGAAGCCACCACAGCCCGACGCCCAGCATGATGATCGAGGCGACAACGCCGAGGCCCGGTGCGGCAAAGGGGGTCGTGCCGAAGAAAGGCATCGGTATCGCATTCTGTATCGACGGCGTGCCCGGCAGCGCCGACATGGTGAAGGTCGAAGTCCCGAGAATGACCGCCGCCGGCACCAGACGACGTGGAATCCCGGCCGAGCGAAACAGCGACTGCGCCATCGGAACGATGACAAAGAAAGCGACGAACAGGCTGACGCCGCCGTAGGTGACCAGTGCGCCTGCGAGCACGACCGCGAGGATGATCCGGCGTTCGCCCAGGCACCGGGAGATGAAGCCCGCGACCGCAGCGACCGCGCCGCTGTCATCCATGAGCTTTCCGAACACCGCGCCAAGCAGAAAAATAGGAAAGAACTGCGCGAGAAACTCCGACGCACTACCCATGAAGGTCTGCGTCCAGTTGGCAAGCAGCGGCTCGCCACCGAAGGCTGCGGCCACCAGCGCACAGAGCGGTGCGAGCAGCAGCACGCTCCAACCGCGGAAAGCGAGACAGACCAGCAGTCCAAGCCCGACGAGAATGCCGAGAAGACCCATCGTCTCAGCACTCCGCCAGCAGAATATCGAGATCCGCCGTCGAACGCTCACCGAGATCGGCGCCATGCGCGTCGAGGAATTCGCCGGCGGCTCGCCGCCCTTCCTCGTGCAGCTTCGCCACGAACGCCCATTCGGCATTGAGCTTGGATGACGAACCGAACGTCGCGAGCATGTCGCTCTTGATCCGGTGCGTCTTCATCTGCGCCCAGCGGGCGCCTTCCCCTGTGCCGGGGTCGGCGACCTGGCGAAGCAACGCGATCATCCGCAGCTCCTTTGCCAGCGGCGAGTTGAACGAGATCTCGTTAAGCCGGTTGAGAATGTCAGCGGCCGTGCGCGGCTGCTCCGGACGCTCGGTCGGGTTGATCTGGACGACGACGGTGTCGCGCGCGTCGGTCTCGCGAACGAGCGGCGTAATCGTGGGATTGCCCGCGTAGCCGCCGTCCCAATAGGGCTCGCCATCGATCTCGATCGCACGAAACATCGTTGGCAGGCAAGCCGACGCAAGCAGGACATCAGCGGTAATCTCCGCGTTGCGAAAAATCCGTCCGCGTCCCGTACGCACGCGCGTGGCGGTGATGAAGAGTTTGATCGGCGCGCGTGCAAGACGCTCGAAATCGATACTGTCGTTCAATATGTCGCGTAGCGGATTGAAGCCAAGCGGATTGAGGTCGTACGGTGAAAGCATCCGCGACATCAAATCGGTGAAGAGATAGGCCGGGGAGCTGTCAAGCGACCAGCGTCCCATCAGGCGGTCGAGCGGCGACCGTTGCAACGGACTGAATGCGGCGGCGCGCGAGACGCTTCGCCAATATTTTTCAAGCGCTTCGCGTGCACCGGCGGCGCCGCCCGCGGTCCAGCCGTCCGCCAGCACGGCTGCGTTCATCGCTCCGGCCGATGTCCCGGATATGCCCGCAATCTGAAACCATGGTTCTTCGAGAAGCCGATCCAGGACACCCCACGTGAACGCACCGTGCGATCCCCCACCTTGAAGCGCCAGGTCTACGAGCACGGGGCTGCGGTTCATGAATCCATGCTCACCAGCACGCGAGGCGTTCATTATGTCGCAGTTTAACCGAACATGCGAGACAAAGTTGCGGTCGCTGCCCAATTCCGACGGCGAACTTCGAACGATATTATCTCAACTCGAAGCGAAGCGAACCGATCGCTTCAGTGCCGCCACAGGCCACGTTTCTTAAAAAGGCGACATCCATAGGGTGGCGGGCGTAGAGTGTGCCCCTCGCGGAGGATCGCAGATGGACCTTCAGAAGATCATGGCGAAGGCAAGAGACATCGCCAGGAGAAGCGGCA
The DNA here is from genome assembly GCF_020194035.1 of Bradyrhizobium sp. BRP56. Classification (NCBI taxonomy): domain Bacteria; kingdom Pseudomonadati; phylum Pseudomonadota; class Alphaproteobacteria; order Hyphomicrobiales; family Nitrobacteraceae; genus Bradyrhizobium; species Bradyrhizobium sp. BRP56. The sequence goes on along the minus strand of NZ_JADYVV010000050.1, from coordinate 15,790 downwards.
CGATCACGACCGAGCAACTCAACGGGATGTGCCCCAACAATATGGAGCCCGAAGATATCGCGGCTCTCTTTACGGCTCTGCGGACTGAGGGGATTCGTCTCAAGGACGACGAAGCAGAAAAGTAGGAGCCCAAAGTAGGAGCCACTGTGCTTTGACGCTGTAGCAAGACAATCGATCACTGCGATCGAAGCGCTGGCCGAGTTTGGATCGTGGCAGATTGGCCATCCGGCGGCATTGCAGCTATGATCCGCTGGAGCTGGACGTGTCCTTCTGCCCCAAGATTCAAGAAGATCAAGAGGAGGAATAGGAATGTCGGTCGCCTGCAAGTTCGAACGCAGCATCCTCAGCCACGAAGAATATGAAGCAATCCGCCTGACGCATCATCCCGCCATCTACAGCGTCGAGGTGAGCGAGCTCGAGGCCATGCGACCCCGCTTGCGCAAGATGCGCGACAAGGAGCGAACGGTCGGCCGACAAAAGCAGCGAGAGAGCCGCGGAAAGGCCGAGGCTCGCGGCACGAGCTTTCCGGGAACCGCCAAGCATGCGTCAGAGCGTAAGCAGGTCTTCGCAGCGGCGCTGAAACGGGTCAACACGGAGCTGAGGCGTCAGCACAATTTGGCAGCCCGGACCGCACATGTCGAAGCTGCGCGAAAGGCCCTCGCACTGCACCGGGCCGCGAACTTCACGACTCGTCCCCCGGCTGGAGCCACCGCGGGCGAAGGCATGGCGTCGAAGCCAAGCGAACGCCGACGAAAGATCATTGCAGGCGCAAAGATCGGACGCGTATCGCAGGCGACAAAGGTCGCTCAAGCCGTCCGCGACGCGCGCGGTGCATGATCCCGGACAAACAAGCGGCTGATTGATTCCGGCGTGGCATCGGCATCCCGCGGCATACGCCAGCCGTCGCGGTTGCGCGCGGCCTCCCGCATGCTGAAGCGGACAGCGCGCGGCGTTTCAGCGGGATTGGTCAACGCCGCTGACCTGGTCGGGATCGCTCCAATCTTCGCCCGCGCTTTCCGGCTTGATGTACATCAATGTCGCGACCGCCATGACAGGTGACGCTGCCCATATTTTTTGAATTGGGAGCGTCGCCATGCATTGCCCCAAAGCTGTGTCAGCTCTTACCCTTGGATTGCTCATCTCCACTTCGGCGCTCGCCCAGCAAGGCACCGGTTCACCCGGCTCGCCCAGCGCCACGACAGCGATCGACGGAAGGCAGCTTCCGCCACCCGATCCCAAGTTCGGCGGCATCATCAAGGACGGCGCCCTGCAGTCGAAGCCGTGGTGGCCGTCGCGTATCGTCCCGCCCAAGGACGCACCGAACGTGCTCCTGATCATCACCGACGACGCCGGCTTCGGCGTGCCGAGCACCTTTGGCGGCGTCATCCCGACGCCGGCGATGGACCGCATCGCCAATGACGGCCTGCGCTACAACCGCGTCTTCTCCACCGCGCTTTGCTCACCGACCCGCGCCGCGCTGATCACCGGGCGCAATCACCATTCGGCTGGCTTCGGCGTGGTCTCCGAGCAGTCGACCGGCTTCCCGGGCTACAACAGCATTATCGGCAAGGATAAAGCCACAATCGGTCGGATCCTGCTCGACAACGGCTACGGCACTTCGTGGTTCGGCAAGGAGCACAACACGCCAGCCTTTGCCGCGAGCCAGGTCGGGCCGTTCGACCAATGGCCGGTCGGCATGGGCTTCGAGTATTTCTATGGCTTCGTCGGCGGCGACGCCAACCAGTGGGAGCCCAACCTCTTCCGCAACACGACGCAGATTTATCCGTTCCAGGGCAAGCCGCCCGGCACCTGGAACCTGGTCACCGCGATGGCCGACGACGCCATCGATTGGATGACGCGGATGCACCAGACCGATCCGTCGAAACCGCTCTTCATCAAATACGCGCCCGGCGCCACCCACGCGCCGCATCACCCCACCAAGGAGTGGGTCGACAAGATCAGCGCGATGCATCTGTTCGACGATGGCTACGAGAAGCTGCGCGAGCGCATCCTCGAGAACCAGAAGCGTCTCGGCGTCGTTCCCAAGAACACCAGGCTCGCACCATGGCCCAAGGAGATGCTGAAGCCGTGGGACCAGTTGAGCCCCGTGGAGAAGAAGCTCTTCATCCGCCAGGTCGAGGTCTTTGCCGCCTACGCCGCCTACAGCGACCACGAGATTGGCCGCGTGATCCAGCAAGTCCAGGATCTCGGCCGGCTCGACAATACGCTCGTCATCTACATCAACGGCGACAACGGCACCAGCGCCGAAGGCGGACCGCTCGGCACGCCGAACGAGGTTGCGTTCTTCAACGGCCTGAACGAGCTGCCGGCAGACGTGCAGATGAAGTTCTACGACGTCTGGGGCACTGAACAGACCTACAACCACATGTCCGCCGGCTGGTCGTGGGCATTCGACACCCCGTTCGACTGGTTCAAGCAGAACGCGTCCAGGCTCGGCGGCATCAACCAGAACATGGTTGTGTCGTGGCCGGCACGCATCAAGGACAAGGGAGCCTTGCGCGAGCAGTTCGTGCATGTGATCGACGTCGTCCCCACGATCCTCGAGGCGGCCGGCATCCGCGCGCCCGAGATCGTCGACGGCATCAAGCAGGCACCGATCGAAGGCACGAGCTTCGCCTACACTTTCGACGCGGCGAACGCGAAGACCGCCTCGCGCCACAAGACCCAGTACTTCGAGATGTTCGGCCAATGGGCTCTCTATGACGACGGCTGGATGCTCTCCACCAAAGTCAACCGCGCGCCCTGGCAGACGTTCGGCCCGGCGAACCCGGACCCGCTCAACCATCAGGTCTTCCAGCTCTACAACCTGAACAACGACTTCAGCCAGACCGAGGACATCGCGGCGCAGAACCCGCAGAAGGTCAAGGCGATGCGGCAGAAGTTCGTTTCCGAAGCCAGGAAGTATCAAGTCTTCCCGCTTGATGCTTCCGTCGCGGCCCGCATCGTGGCGCCGCGCCCGAACATCACCGCCGGCCGCAAGGAGTTCGTGTACACGCGGCCGATGACGGGATTGCCGCAGGGGGATTCGCCCGCGCTGCTCAATACCTCGTACACGATCACCGCGGACATTGATGTGCCGCAGGGTGGCGCCGAAGGCATGATCTTGACTTCGGGAGGCCGCTTCGCCGGCTATGGCTTCTACCTGCTGCAGGGCAAACCGGTCTTCCTCTGGAACATGGTCGATCTCGAACGCATCAGGTGGGAGGGCCCTGATGCGCTGTCGCCGGGCCGGCACACGGTCGAGTTCGATTTCAAATACGACGGCATTGGTGCCGGCACGCTCGCGTACAACGATTTCAGCGGCCTCGCTCAGCCCGGCACCGGCACGCTGAAGGTCGACGGCAAGGCGGTTGCCAGCCAGAAGATGGAGAAGACGCTGCCGATGATCCTCCAGTGGGACGAGAGCTTCGACATCGGCTCCGACACGCTCACGGGTGTGAACGATGCAGACTATAAGCCTCCATTCCCGTTGACGGCCAAGCTCAACAAACTCACGATCAAGGTCGACCGGCCGCAACTCACGCCCGCGGACATCAAAAAACTGCAGGCGGCGATGCAGGAAAAGGCCAGCGCCGACTGATCGCAGGGCATACGTGCGGGCCGCGCCACATGACGGAGAGCCCGCACCTGCTGTCCACGGCGCGGCGGCGTTTTCGAGAGCAATGCGCCGCGAAGCTCGGGATGCCGGGTGCGATGGTTGGCATCGCCCCGGCTAGGCGGCAATCTCCATGAGCATCGCCATCAGCGCCTCCGGCGCGGTGACGTTCGGCGAATGGCTGGCGTCGATCTCGAAATAGCGCCAGCCGGCTTCGTTCCTGATGCGCCGGGCGAACTGGCCGAACGTGTCGGCCTGCGTGGTGCGGGTGGCGTAGATGTAGCTGCGCGGCAGGCTGCTCTCGCCGTGCTTCAACTTCAATTTCTGCTCGAAGCATTTGATCGGCATATCGACGCGCCGCGCGCTCAGCCATGCGACGTCTGCGGGCGACGTGTCCGGCGGCAGCGGCATCGGCGGAATACGCCAGCCGTCGCCGTCGCTCGCGAACTCACGCATGGTCTCGATGGCCGATTCGTTGAGATCGAACAGCGACTGGCCGTCGCGCGGCACGAAGGCGTCGATATAGATCATCTGCGCGATGCGCTCGCGCACCCGGTCGGCGACGCCGGTCGCGACCATGCCGCCATAGGAGTGCCCGATCAGCACGATGTCGTGCAGGTCCTCGTAACTGATGACGCTGAGCACATCCTGGATATGCGCCTCGAGGTCGAGTCCTTGATGCGCAAGATGCGCGCGCTCGCCAAGCCCGGTGTAGCTCGGCGTGACCAGGCGGTGCCCGGCGGCTTGCATCAGCGGATGCATCTTCTTCCATGCCCAGCCTGCCGACCAGGCGCCGTGACAGACCAGAAAGGTTTTTTGCGAATTCGCAGTCATGGGATGCTTCCGTTCCGATTGTCGTTGATGAGCCGCGATTTTGAATAGTACCTGCGAGACGCGTTGTGTAAACGTGGCGCCAAACATCACCGTCATTCCGGGGCGATGCGCCAGCATCGAACCCTAATGCGCAACTGCGCATTGTGGAATCTCGAGATTCCGGGTCTGGTCCTTCGGACCATCCCGGAATGACGAAGGAGAAAAAATGACCCCGGCAAGCTATGCGATCCTGTTCTTCGGCGCGCTTGCCGGCGGTTTCGTCTCCGGCCTTGCCGGCTTCGGCACCGCGCTGATGGCGCTCGGCATCTGGCTCTATGTGCTGCCGCCGACACTCGCGGTGCCGCTGGTGCTGGTCTGCTCGGTCATCGCGCAACTCTCGACCTTGCCCTCGATCTGGAAGAGCATCGATTTCCGCCTGGTCTGGCCGTTCGTCATCGCAGGCCTCGCCGGCGTGCCGATCGGCATCCTGCTGATCGCGCGGGCCGACCCCGAGGTCTTCAAGCTGACCATCGGCGTCTTCCTGCTGGTGTTTCCGACCGCGTTGTTCCTGCAGCGCAAGCCGATGTCGATCGCCTTCGGCGGCAAATGGGCCGACGGCGCGATCGGATTTGCCGGCGGCATTCTCGGCGGCCTCGCCGGATTGTCCGGCCCGCTGCCGATCCTGTGGGCCAGCGTGCGCGGCTGGGGCAAGCAGCAGCGCCGCGGCGTGTTCCAGATCTTCAACTTCACGATCCTGGCGGCCGCGCTTTGCGTGCAGATCGCAAGCGGCCTGGTGAAGCCCGAGCTGATCTGGCTGGTGGCATGCGCGTTTCCGGGGACGCTGCTCGGCGCCTGGCTCGGCGCGCGGCTCTATCACGCGCTCAGCGACCGCAATTTTTCCGACGTCGTGCTGCTGCTGCTGTTCCTGTCCGGCGTCGCGCTGGTGTGGAACGGGCTGGCGCCGAAATAGCGCTGACCGTGCGAGAGCGCCGGTTCTGATCCAATCAGAACCGACGCTCCAGCCACGCGCCATCTCACTCCGCCGCAGCCTGGCCGAATTCGGTCGCCTGACGCTCGAACAGGCCGCGATAGATGCCGCCGGGACGCGCGGCCAGCACCTCATGCGTGCCCTGCTCGACGATCTCGCCGCGGTCGAACACCAGGATGCGATCCATGCTGCGCACGGTCGACAGCCGGTGCGCGATCACGATCGAGGTGCGGCCCTTCATCAGCCGTTCCATCGCCTGCTGGATCAGCGCCTCGGATTCCGAATCGAGGCTCGAGGTCGCCTCGTCCAGGATCAGGATCGGCGCATCGGCCAGGAAGGCGCGCGCCAGCGCCACGCGCTGCCGCTCGCCGCCCGACAGCTTGACGCCGCGCTCGCCCACCAGCGTGCCGTAACCCTTCGGCAGCCGCATGATGAAGTCGTGCGCATTGGCAAGCCGCGCCGCCTGCTCGATCGCCTCCATGCCGGCGCCCGGCCGGCCATAGGCGATGTTCTCCGCCAGCGTGCGGTGGAACAGGATCGGCTCCTGCTGCACGATCGCGATCTGGCTGCGCAGCGATTGCTGCGTCGCCCTGGCGATGTCCTGATCGTCGATCAGGATCCGGCCGCCGGAGACGTCGTAGAGCCGCTGCACCAGCTTGACGAAGGTCGTCTTGCCGGAGCCGGAGCGCCCGACCAGGCCGACCCGCTCGCCGGCATCGATGTCGACCGACAGCCCGTCATAGAGCGGCCGGCGATGGCCGCCATAGTGAAACGTGACGTCGTCGAACACGATGCGGCCGCCCTGGATGTCGATCGTCCCAGCATCATCCGCATCGACGATGCCAAGCGGCTCGCCATGGATCTGCACCAGTTCCTCCATGTCGTTCACCGAACGCTGCAGGTTGTTGATGTGCATGCCGACATCGCGCAGATAGGCGTGGATGATGTAGTAGCTGGTCAGCACATAGGTGACGTCGCCCGGCGTGGCGCGGCCCTGCGCCCACAGCAGGATCGCACCGCCGATCACCGAGGCGCGGAAGCACAGCAGCACCACGAGCTGCGCCGTCGAAGTATGGTTGTAGCGGAACCAGGTCCGCCGCACCCGCCGGCGCCAGTGGCTGATGACGCCGTCGAGCCGCATGTCCTCGCGCGTCTCCGCGCCGAACGACTTCACCACCGCGTTGCAGGTCAAGGCGTCGGCCAGCGTGCCGCCGACCTTGGTGTCCCACGCATTGGAAACGCGCGCGGCAGGCGCGACGTAACGCACCTGGAACACCATGGTCATCGCGACATAGATCACCGAGCCGACCGCGATCACCGCGCCGAGCTGCGGCCAATGCACGCCGAGCAGGATCATCGAACCGAGCAGCACCACGACCGACGGCAGCAGCGCCATCAGGATGGTGTCGTTCAGCAAATCGAGCGCCCACATGCCGCGCGTGATCTTGCGCACGGTGGAGCCCGCGAACGAATTGGCGTGCCAGTCGGTCGAGAAGCGCTGCACCCGCATGAAGGCCTGCTGCCCGACATCGGACATCGTCTTCAGCGTGAACGGCACGATGGTCTGGATGCCGACCAGCCGCAGCACCAGCGACAGCGCGCCAAGGCCGACGATGGCGCCGAACGCCAGCATCGCCGCACGGCGCGCGGCCGCATCGGTGGCGCCCGCGGTCAGCGCGTCGACCAGATGGCCGGAAAACACCGGCATGAACAGGTCGGCCGCGGTTGCGCCGAGGAATCCCGCCGTCACTGCGGAGGCACGGAGCGGCTGTTCCAGCCAATGGCGGAAGACAAAGGGAAGCACGATCCGGATTGCGGCCGGCCGCTTGGTCGTCAGAGAGGTCATGGCACATTCCGGCCACGCCTTTGCAGCGCGTGCCGGCTCCATCTGAGGCGACGTGCGGGCAGAATCCGACCGCGAGCGCCGCTGGAAATTGTCGATAGCGTATTGGGAAGTTTTGCTGATCGGGGATCAGGCCCGATCAACGTCGGGAGCTAACGCTTAAACGCGTCCAGCACCGTCGAACGCGGGCGCGCGATCTGCGAAATAAGCGACTTCATGCGCATCTCCCCGGTTCGAGTAAGGAAGCGCTGCTTATAAATGCATCACGCGCGATTGGCAAGGTAACATCGGCGTGAGTGCGTCAATGTGTCGGCGATATCAGCTATTCACGCGACCGGGCGCAGCCCGCGCGCCGATGCGATGCACTCAGCCCGGCGACAACGGCACACTTTCGTAGTCCGTAGCCCGGATGAGCGAAGCGATATCCGGGGCCGCGTCACGTTCAGTGATGAACTGCTGAGATCGGCCCGCATATCGCTTCGCTCATGCGGGCTATGAAGAACAAATGACACCACCTAATGCGCATCGCCGCCGCTCGCGGTCATCGACGGCGGCTTGTTGACGAACAGCACCAGAAGGCTGAGCGCGACATAGAACAGCGACAGCATGAAGAAGGCGTCGCCATAGCCCATCACCGCGGCCTGGCGGTGCACGATCTGCGAGAGCTGCTTCATCGCCATGACGGCGGAATCGCCCATGCCCTGCATGCGCTGGGTGAACATGTTGAGGGTCTCGACCGCGGTGGTGTTGCCCCAGGTCACGCGGTCATGCAGTCGCGAGATGTGCAGATCGGTGCGGTCGTTGAGCACCTCGTTGATGACGGCGAGACCCACCGCGCCGCCGAGGTTGCGCATCAGGTTGAACAGGCCGGAGGCGTTCTTGACGCGATCCTGCGGCAACGTCGCGAGCGCGATGTTGTTGGTCGGCACCATCGCGCACATCATACCGATGCCGCGCAGGATCTGCGGCAGCAGCAGCTCGTAGAAATCATAGTCGCGGGTGATCCAGGTCATCTGCCAGGAGCCGAGCGCGAAGGTCACGAGGCCGAAGGCGATGATGTAGCGCAAATCGACCTTCTGCATCAGCCGCCCGACCACCGGCGCCATCAAGAACATGGTGACGCCGGAGACGAACATGGTCTCGCCGATCATCAGCGCGCTGTAGCCGCGAACCTCCGCGAGATAGCGCGGATAGACGTAAGTCAGGCCATAGAGCCCGATGCCGATGCAGAACTGCAGCACGCAGCCGACCGCGAAGTTGCGGTTACTGAAGGCGTAGAGATCGACGATCGGCTCCTCCGCGGTCAAGACGCGCCAGAAGAACGCGACCGCCGAGACGAAGCCGATCGCGGCGCAGACCGCGACCGAGGTGTCCTGCAGCCACTCATATTGCGGACCCTCCTCCAGCACATATTCGAGCGAGCCGAGGAAACCGGCCATGAAGATCAGGCCCCACCAGTCGAAGCGCTCGAGCAGCGCGAAGTTCGGCTGGTCGAAATCGACCAGCGCCAGCACGCCTGCCGTGATGATGACGCCAGGCACGATGTTGATGAAGAACAGCCAGTGCCACGACATCAGGTCGGTGATGTAGCCGCCGACCGTCGGTCCAACCGTCGGCGCCAGCGTCGCGACGAGGCCGATGATCGGTGCCACGATGTGGAACTTGGTGCGCGGGAAGATCGTGTAGGCCGAGGCGAACACCGTCGGGATCATGCCGGCGCCGAGAAAGCCCTGCAGCGCGCGCCACAGGATCATCTGCTCGATCGAGGAGGCGAAGCCGCACAGCAGGCTCGAGGCGGTGAAGCCGAACGCCGAGATCGCAAACAACAGCCTTGTGCCGAGCGCGCGCGACAGGAATCCGGACAAGGGAATCGCGATCACTTCGGCGATCAGATAGGCGGTCTGCACCCACGACACTTCGGTCGAAGAGGCCGACAGGCCGGCCTGGATCTCGGACAGCGAGGCCGAGACGATCTGGATGTCCAGGATCGACATGAACATGCCGAACACCATGATAATGAAGGCAACCAGCCGCTTCGGCTGGATGCGCTCGGACTCCGAGGCGCCGGTCATCATCGAGGGTGAAGCAGTGGTCGTATCAGCCATGGGCTCATCGGCTCCGAGCCTCGGACTCTGTCCGAAGCTTCAAGACATCACTGCGGATGGATCATCATCGGTGCGTCGAGATCGGTTTCGGCGTCGGCATCGGCCGCGCCCTCGCGGGTGTCGACGGTGGTGTAGACCGACATGCCGGCGCGCAGGAGGCCCTGCCTGGCGACGCTGGCAGGCACGCGGATGCGGACAGGCAGGCGCTGCACGATCTTGGTGAAGTTGCCGGTGGCGTTGTCGGGCGGCAGCAGCGTGAACACCGAGCCCGCCGCCGGCGAAATGCTGTCGACGAGGCCGGTGAACTTGCGGAAGCCGTAGGCGTCGACCTTGATCGTCACCCGCTGCCCGGTGCGGATGCGCTTGAGCTGGGTCTCTTTATAGTTGGCATCGATGTAGACGCCGTCGAGCGGCACCACATTGCCGAGCCGCTGACCGACATTGATGTAGTCACCGGTGTTGACCAGGCGGTTGGAGAAGGTGCCGTCGACCGGCGCGCGGACGTTGGTGAATTCGAGATCGCGCTCGGCCTTGGCGAGCTGGGTCTGCAATTCGGCGAGCTGGGCGCGGGCCTCGGCCTGCTGCGCCTTGGTCACCTCGACATTGTCCTTGGCGGCATCATAGGCCGCCTGCGCGGATCGCACGCTGGCCGCGCCCTGATCGCGGCCGGCCTCCGAGACTTCGAAGGTGGCGCGCGAGGCAAAACCCTTGGTGCTGAGCGCCTGCTGCCGATCGAAATCGAGATCGGCGCGCTTCAGACCGGCCTGGGCGGACACGAGCTGGGCCTGCGCCTGCTCGACCGAGCTCGCCGCCGCGGCAACCTGGCGGCCGATGCGCTCGATCGTCGCCTGCTGGGTCGCGATCCGGGTGCGGGCGGCGTCAACCGCGATACGGTAGTCGCCGTCATCAATCCGGAAGATCACGTCGCCTGCGCGCACCAGCGCGTTGTCGCCGGGCAGGATCGCCGCGATATGGCCCGCGACGCGCGCGCCGAGCATGGAGTTGTTGGCGCGGACATAGGCATCGTCGGTCGAGACGTAGAAGCGCCCGACCATCAGGTAATAGGCGGCATAGCCCGCCGCGGCGAGCGCGAGCAGGCCGACCACGCCCATCATCACGAATTTGCGCTTGCCGGATTTCGGCGCCGGCGCCGCAACGGACGAAGCCGCCGGCTGCTCGGGTGCAGACGCGGGCGGCGCCTCCGCGGGACGCTTGGCTTCATCAGCACGGCCCTGCTCGCCGAGATCGGCGGATGCATCGCGCGCGATCGCGTCCTCGGCCATCTCAGGCTCGGAACGAACAATGCGTGCAGCCTGATCCCGTGCTGCGGCCATGGCCGAGGCTCCCCACAAAAATCTTGACGCGCGCGATGGCGGAATAAGGGCCGTGCGGCGCATCGTCACTCCCAAGATACCATTGACCGAACGGTTCGGTCAATATACATTCCCGTCCGCTAGATTATAAAGCTTCGATTCTTCCCTTTCCTACTTTGGGTTGAGTTTCTTCCCGAGAAGCTAAATCAATGGTTGCAGCGCCCCGAGCCTCCCTCCAGTCCGTCGGCGAGGAGGAATCGTCGAAACGCCGCCAGATCCTGGACGGCGCCCGTAAGGTATTCCTGGAGCTCGGCTTTGACGGCGCGAGCATGGGCGAGATCGCGCGCGCCGCCGGCGTCTCCAAGGGCACGCTCTACGTCTATTTCCCCGACAAGGCCGGGCTGTTCGCGGCGATCGTCGAGGAAGAGAAGCTCGAGCAGGGCAAGGTCGCCTTCAATTTCGATCCGGCGCGCGACGTCGACACCACCCTCCCCGAATTCGGCCGCGCCTATGTCGCGGTGTTGTGCCGGCCCGGCGGCGGCTCGGCGATCCGCACCGTGATGGCGATCGCCGAGCGGATGCCCGAGCTCGGCAGCCGGTTCTACACCCACGTCATCGCCCACACCGTCGACCGCTTCGCCGCCTATCTCGAGGCACGCGCCGCGCTCGGCGAGCTCGTGATCGACGACTACCAGCTCGCGGCCTGGCAATTCATGCAGATGTGCCAGGCGACGCTGTTCCAGGCATTCATCTTCCAGGCCAGGCCATCGCCCTCGCCGGAGCGGATCGCAACCGTCGTCGACAGCGCAACGCGCGTGTTCTTCGCTGCGTACCGGCCGAAGTAGCCTAACTGCTCTCTCTTCGTCATTGCGAGCGAAGCGAAGCAATCCAGCTTCTTAGTCGCGGCCCGATGGATTGCTTCGCTTCGCTCGCAATGACGAGGAGACATCGGCGCGCTACGATGGCTACTCCGACACCAATTCGAGGTAGTCATCGACCATGAACGACCTCACCATCCGACAGATGCAGCCGGACGAGATCGCGCTCGCGGTGGATTGGGCCGCGGCGGAGGGATGGAATCCCGGTCTCGCCGATGCGCCCTGCTTTGCCGCCGAGGACCCGCAGGGCTTCTTCATCGGCGAGCTCGATGGCGAGCCGGCCGCGGTGATCTCCTGCGTCAATTACGGCGCGCAATTTGCCTTCCTCGGCTTCTACATCGTGCGTCCGGATCTGCGCGGCCGCGGCCATGGCCTGAAGATCTGGAATGCGGCCATCGCGCATGCGCGCCCGCGCGTGATCGGGCTCGATGGCGTGGTGGCGCAGCAGGCGAACTACCAGAAGTCCGGCTTCGCGCTCGCTTACGCCAATGTGCGCTATGGCGGCACTGTCGCCGCACCATACGCGCCGAGCGACGGCACCGTCGCGCTGACCGATCTGCCGATGGCGCTGATCGAGGCCGATGACGCCACGGTGTTTCCCGCACCGCGGCCGGCATTCCTGCGCGCCTGGATCAACACGTCAGGACATGTCGGGCGCGCGCTGATGCGCGACGGCAGGCTGGCCGGCTGGGGCGTGATCCGCCCGTGCCGGACCGGCCGCAAGATCGGTCCGCTCGTTGCCGATGACCGTGCCGGCGCCGAGGCCGTTGTCGCCGCATTGCTCGCGAGCGCGGGCAGCGGCGAGGTCTTCCTCGATGTCCCCGCGGTCAACCGCGACGCCGTCGCGCTGGCGCAAGGCCTCGGGCTGTCACCGGTGTTCGAGACCGCGCGGATGTATACCGGCACGATCCCGCCACTCCGGATCGATCGCGTGTTCGGCGTCACGACGTTCGAGCTCGGTTAGCGCGAGATATTTCGGGATATTAGAAATATATCCGCGAGTTGCCCGACGTGTCAAGTGGCTAGGTCGAACGCCTGCCACCGCCGGCTCCTTTGCATGGGGTTGTTTTCGATATTTTCGCAACGCGCCTCCCCCGCAAGTGCCCGCAAGCGGGAGAGGGAGCGCGGCTGCAATTCAAACCCGAGCTAGTTCGCCGCCGCGTTGACCTCCGGCGTAGCGACGTTGTCCTGCTCGACCTCCTCGGGCAGGCCGGCGAAGCGCCGCAGCGCCTTCGCCATCTTCACGCGGCCGGCAACGCCGGTGATGATGACGTCGACCATCACGAACGACGAGTGGAAGTGGCCCTGCGCCTTGAGCTGCTCGACCTTGACGCCGGCCTTGGCGAGTGCGTCGCCATAGGCGATGCCCTCGTCGCGCAACGGATCGAACTCGCTGGTCGCGATGAACGCCGGCGGCAGGCCCTCGAGCTTGCCGCGCAGCGGCGCGACGCGCGGGTCGGTGCGGTCGCCCGGCGAGCAGTACAGGTCCCAGAACCAGTACATCAGCCCGCGGGTCAGGAAATAGCCGGTCGCGTTGTCGACATAGGACGGCCGGTCGAATGTGGAATCGGTGACCGGACAGATCAGTAGCTGGCCCGCGATCTCAGGCCCGCCGCGATCGCGCGCGAGCTGGCAGGTGACGGCCGCGATGTTGCCGCCGGCGCTCCAGCCCGCGACCAGCAGCGGCCCTGCCCTGCCGCCGAGCTCGGCGCTATGGGCCGCGATCCAGCGCGTCGCGGCAAAACCGTCCTCGGCCGCGGCCGGGAAGCGATGCTCGGGCGCATGGCGATAGCCGACGCTGACGATGATCATGCCGGTGCGCCGGCACAGGTCGCGGCAGAACGGATCGTCCGACATCTCGTCGCCGAGCACCCAGCCGCCGCCGTGGAAATACACCACGATCGGATGCGGCCCCGGCGTCGCCGGCCGGTACAGCTTGTACGGCAGCGGACCGTCCGCGCCCTGCAGCATGCCGCTGCCGACCTCGCCGACCGGGCGGCCAAAGGGACGCCCCTTGTTGAATTCGGTGAGGAAGTCGCGCGCGCCCTGCGCCCCCATCGTCTCGAGCGGCGGCAGGTTCATCTCGCCGAGCAGGTTCAGCACCAGCCGCACATCCGGCTGCAGGCGCACGATCTCGCCGTCATTGCATTGCTCGGCAACGCCGGGACCCGTGAGCTTGAAGCCGAGCATGCCGCGGCCGACCACCTCGTTGCAGATGCTGCGATACGGACCGACGCCGCCTGTATAAGGCATCACGCCCTGCGGCTTGCCGGGCACGTTGGCGCCCGTGTACCAGGTGTTGGCGAGCCGGTGCAGCGTCAGCGTCGCGCAATCGGCCATGTGCCGTTCCCAGCCGGCCTGCGCGGTCTCGGTCGCTTCCATCGTGGTGAAGCCGGCGTCGCGCAGCGCGGCGATCCGCTCCACCACCCAATCGACATGCTGCTCGATCGAGACAGCCATGTTCGACAGCACCGACGGGCTGCCGGGGCCGGTGATCATGAACAGATTGGGGAAGCCCGCGACGGTGACGCCGAGATAGGTCTGCGGTCCGTGCGCCCAGACATCGGACAGCGACTTGCCGCCGCGGCCAGAGATCGGATGCACCGCCATGATCGCCCCGGTCATCGCGTCGAAGCCGGTGGCGAACACAATGACGTCGACGTCGAACTTGCGTCCGTTGGTGAAGATGCCGCTGGTGGTGATCCCCTTGATCGGCTCCTGCCGCAGATTCACCAGCGTCACGTTGGGACGGTTGTAGGTCGCGTAGTAATTGGTATCGAGGCAGGGACGCTTGGCGCCGAACGGATGATCGTGCGGGGCCAGCGCCGCCGCCGTCTCCGGATCCTTGACCACGGCGCCGATCTTCTCGCGGATCAGGTCGGCGACCAGTCTGTTGCCGTCGACATCGACCGCCTGGTCAGCCCAGAGCTGGGTCAGGATGTGGACGAGGTCGCCCGCCGCCCACGCCTTCTCGAACCGCTCGCGGCGCTCGGCGTCGCTCAATTGCCAGCTCACCACGGTCTGCTGCGGATAGGGCACGCCGGCCATCGACCAGCGCGCCTGGTCGCGATAGGCAGCACGATCGCTCTCGAAATAGGTCTTGCGATCATCCGGCGCCGGGCCGTTGCCCGCAGGCAGCGCGAAGTTCGGCGTGCGCTGGAACACGGTGAGCTGCGCGGCCTGTTCAGCGATGATCGGTATGGACTGGATGCCCGACGATCCGGTGCCGATCACGGCAACGCGCTTGCCCTTGAGATCGACGCCCTGATGCGGCCAGCGGCCGGTGAAATAGATCTCGCCCTTGAAGTCCTTGACGCCGTCGATCTCCGGGGGCTTCGGCGAGGACAGGCAGCCGGTCGCCATGATGTAGTAGCGGCACGAGACGTTGGCGCCGTTGTTGGTCGAGATCTGCCAGCGCGAGGTCGCATCATTCCAGGTCGCCTGTGTGACCTTGGTGCCGAACCTGATGTCGCGACGCAGATCGTAACGGTCGGCGACGAAGCCGAGATAGCGCAGGATTTCCGGCTGGGTCGCGTATTTCTCCGACCAGGTCCAGGCCTGATCGAGCTCGGGGTCGAAGGTGTAGCTGTAGTCGATGGTCTGGATGTCGCAGCGCGCGCCGGGATAACGGTTCCAGTACCAGGTGCCGCCGACATCGGCGCCCTCTTCAAGCGCGATCGCCGAGAAGCCCGCCTTGCGCAACCGATGCAGCAGGTAAAGTCCGGCGAAGCCGGCGCCGACCACCGCAACGTCGACCTGCTGCGTGGTTCCGCTCTGCGTGGAGTCTGAAGCGCGTGCTGCAACTGCTGCGTCTGGCATGCCATTCCTCCGTATGTTTTGATTTGACGGAAGGCTAGCCCTGCGCCTTCAGTTTGTCATCACGACAAACGCAATCAGAGGTCGCCGCAATTGTGACGCCCGCGGCCTGGAGCGCGCCGCACAGCGCGTAGACGCAAGTGGTGACGTAAGTTGTGGCGACGCAACGGGTACGAACGGCGCCGCACACTTTGATGTCGTCCCGGCGAAAGCCGGGACCCATACTCCGCGGCGGATGCTGTGGACGGGACTCGTCGTTCCATCGACGCGCAACGATAACCGTCGGTGGTAATGGGTCCCTGTGTCTTGGAAGTCTGTCAGGATGAGGGTGGGCGGGAAGCCGTTGGGTCCTTGGCGCTTGACGCCGTGAGCCGGCTCGGTCTCCCGCCCGTTCCATCTATCAACCTGAACAGTTGCA